>JAGOHT010000133.1 GCA_017996055.1 Alphaproteobacteria bacterium | reverse complement strand
CGGGCTCACCATATTTCCTCCCGAAGGCCTATACGACGCATATGCACCGCACTTTTACTTAATAACGTTGACGCGACCCTGCCAATTGGTACCCGGCAAGCTGGCGCCATAGCTCAGCGGCGGAGTCGGCAGCGGTGGACCACCCGTAACGGTGATCAGAGAAACCCCCGAACAAGGCGCGCCCGTCGAGCCGCCGCCGCGGAAGCTGAATTTTGGCATCTTAAGGTTGATATTCAGTGAGGGGATACAGAGCAACCCAGCAAGAGCGCCCGTAATAGCGCCAAGGAGCGCCTGACAGATTGAATTGATGATGTCCGTGATCAAGGTGGTGATAAGCGCCGTGATTGCCGCAATCAACGCCGCCATAATACCACCCGCAATCGTTGAGGCAGCTGTCACCAAACTAGTCATCGCGGTGATCTTAATCGGGCAGAACCATATATTCCGCACAGATTCATTAAATTTTGCCGCACGCTGCACAATGTCACCATCGTTCTGATGGTCATCGAGCGCTTTTGTCACACGCGCTTGCACGGTTCCTGTCGCATTGTATTGCTCATAAACAACATCATTGCTGCAGGTTGACGCAATATTGGGGTCGTCCGTAATTGTCGTATATTCCGGATCATCAGGCGCCACAGCCGCATGCACGACAGCCGTTTGACAGAGCAGAGCAACGAGCATCACCATAACGCTGCGGAGCATCCACGTCATTGCCGGAAAATTCTTCATGCCAACCCCCTGCTGAGCAGATTAGGAAAAATACTGCGCGTATTTGCGGCAGAATACACGATTCAGGCCAAACCGGCAACAGCAAAGCATGACTTGAATGATAGAAACCGGTTCGGATTTAACCGATTTAGATTTTCTTAGCCTTTTGGCAGAACAGCCAAGCCAGCGCTCCGGCCGCCCAAAACGAATCTGTCCACAAACTAAAAGCACCGCAGGCCAGGGTTAGCAACGCCGCCCAACTGGCCATAGCCGCCGCCCGTGCCGACAAAGTCGGCCATTGCCAAATTTTGTGCCAAGCCCACCCGGTGAGGCCGACGCCCCAGAGCCAGCCAAGTGGGCCGAGTTCAAATAACAGCTGCAAAAACATGTGGTGCGGATGTGCCGCCGGTGCGACGGCATAAACATAACCACGCGGCGGTACAGTCAGAATGCCGGTGGCATCAACCCCAGCACCCAACCAGGGCTGCGCGCTGTAATAGGAGAGTGTGTAATGCCATATCTCAAAGCGATGGTGCCAGGATGGCGGCAAATTGCGCAGCCATTCAGCATGACCATCAACCAGCCAGGGTATCAGCGCCAATAAGCCGAATGCGACCAGGGCGAGCAAGCCCCAGCCCGCCAGCTTCGCCAGGCGCGGCCAGCGTATAGCGCATATATAGAAGCCAGCGCCAATAACAAGGGCGAGTGGCGCACCACGCGAACTACTCAACCACGCTACCAAAAAAAGGGAAACAGAAAGACTAAAGGCCAGCCAGCCTTGCTGACGTTGTAGCAACACGGTCACCAGTGGCCAGATTAAAACTGCGGCATAGCTCAAGCCACGATTATAATAGGTTAACTGACCATGCTTGGCTTGCAGGATCGCCAGTAAGAGGTGCCCTTGCGCGAGAATGTCGATGGCGAGAATGCCAAGCGCCAACGTCAACACCGAAGGCAGGAAGCGTATGCTCCAAGTAGGCAAAGTCGGTCTTACCGGCACCGCGAAGATGAGCATGAGCGGTAAGACGAAACTCATCAACCGCAGTGCCATAGGCAAGCTGCGCGCCGCATCAAGCGGTTGAAGCAAGACTGAAGCAGCAACGGGTACAAGGAAACTGCCGCCCCAGGCGAGCACGTCAAGGGACGGACAGAGCAAACGTCTTTCCGCACCAACCGCCAGAGCGTAGAGCAGAATCGCGCCGCCAATACCCCAAAGCGCGAGGCTGCCGCCAGCAATCGTGCCAATGCTGAGCGCCAATATAAGCACCAAAGCCTGCCCCTGCACCTCCCATGCTTGACAGCGCACCACAGATAGCATCAACGGCCTCCGGCAATGATTTGCCGATAGAGTGTGTGCATCTGCGCCGTTACTGCCGTGCGGGTAAATTGCGCAGCATAGGTCGCCTGCCCACCGGCGATGAGCTTTTGTCGTAACGCCGCATCAGCCTGCAGTTGGCGAATTGCAGCCGCCAAAGCTTTTGCGTCGCTCACCGGCACGAGCAGCCCATTCTCACCCGTCTTTACAAAAGCGGCCGGCCCGGCCGCAGCCGCAGCAATCAGCGGCACGTCGGCAGCCCAGGCCTCGAGCATGACGGTGCCGAACGGTTCATAGCGCGAGGGCAGCACGCAGATATCCGCCGCCCGCAGCAAGGCGCCGCGATCCGTGCGCCAGCCCAGGAAACGCAGCCGAGACGCGACGCCAATCCGCTCGGCCTGCGCTGCTAATGTCGCCTGCAACGGACCATCACCCGCCAGCCATAACACGCAATTCGGCAAATCCTTGAGTGCCTGAATCAGTGTGTCCAAACCTTTTTTAGGATGTAGCCGCGAAAGCGTGAGCAATACGGTGACGTCCTCGGGCGTCTTGAGTGTCGCCCGCGCCACGGGCGTACTGCTGTCGGTGACCGGAAAAGTTGGCACAAAAAAGCTGCGCTCCGGCGCGATGCCCTGCGACCGCTGATGGTCCACGATATCTGGCGTCACCCCGATGAAGTGACTACAGTTCTGAAAATGTGCGACCTCATAATAGCCGCCGAACCAGCCTATGGTCGGCACCGTCAGCTTTGGCACTAGGCTTGCCGCCCGCCGCATCCAGCAATGCACTAAATCTGGCTGAAAGGTCGCAATGGCGCGCGCTACCGACCGCCGCTGCATAAACCCAAAGGGCGAACGCAGACAATCTGTTAGCACTGGCACACCGCCCGCGACCAGCGCCGCCACCCGCGGCTGACCCGCGGCCATTACAGCCCGCTGCTCAACACCTTGTTCGTGCAAGGCCAGCATCATATCGGCGGCATAGGTCTCCGCCCCACCATTGCCTTTGCCTGCCATGAGATGAAAAATCCGCATGACTTCTTCTATCGCCAATGCGCCCGCCCGCGATAGCAAAAAAGCGCACCCTTTCGAGCACACCACGCCGTCTTATACCATTTGTCGCTTGCGATAGTTTGGGCTATAAGAATGGCGCGCTGCCAACCAGCGTCTTGCCCTTGCTTGCCGGAGGTTCGTTATGCGTCACGCACTTCGCCCTGGTTTCCTGCTCCTTCTTGGTTGTGCCATGCTCTTGCCGGTCCCATCGGCAGAGGCCGCTCCCAAAAAAGCCCATCATGTGACCACACCCAAAGCCTCCAAAGCCCCGGTGCTCTTACCGCTGCCGGAAGAACCAGCGCGCTTTGTCTATCTTGATACACAAAGCGTCGCACCGAATCTGTTGCCACCACCCGCGATGGTAAAAAGCCAAGCCTGGAAGGCCGACATGGAGAAGGTAGTTTCCATGCAGAAATACGCCGCGCCGACCGAAATCGCCGTGGCACGCGCCGAGCAGAAAGTTCGGCCTGAGATTGTTACCCACGTGCTGGGTGCAGATTTCAGTCGCGAACGTCTGCCTGTCACTTTCAAGCTGCTGGACAATATCGTGAGCGACAGCCGCGCCGCCACCAAGCAGGCTAAGGATTATTGGCATATGCCGCGCCCGTATGTCGCCGACAAGCGCGTTAAGCTGCTGATAAATCCACTACAGCCGACGAACTTCGCCTACCCCAGCGGTCATACAAGCACCAGCCTAGTTTTGGCGAAGGTGCTGGAAGATTTGCGGCCAGAAGTTGGCGCGGCAGTCTTGCGGCAGGCTGGACATATTGCGGAACGCCGCGTGATTGTCGGAGTACATAGCCCACAAGACCTTACCGGGGGGCGTCAGCTGGCGGAGGCGGTTTACCTACAACTCAAAGCCAAACCGGAGTTTCAACGGGCGGTGAATGCGGCACGTGCTGAGCTGACTGCTGCTGATGGACGTGTTCTAGGCTGTACCCCCAAGCCGGAAAAAAAGAACTGGAAACATTTTAAGTCGCGTGTGACGGAGTAAAATTAGTTTCGATGAACCCTGATTTGCAACCCATCGCCGCTATTGCGGCGAGCGTGGGTATTCCGGCGTCTGCGCTCTATGCTTACGGCCCGTATAAAGCCAAATTGACATACGACTATTTGGCGAAGCTGCCGCCGCAACCGCGCGGCAAGCTTATCCTTGTCACCGCCATCAATCCGACGGCAGCTGGCGAAGGCAAGACGACCACCAGCATCGGTTTAGGTGACGCACTCAGACTGACGGGGCGCAAAACCATTATTTGTCTGCGCGAACCGAGCCTTGGTCCCTGCTTCGGCGCCAAGGGCGGTGCGACTGGCGGTGGCAAAGCGCGGGTCGCGCCCGCGGATGAAATCAACCTGCATTTCACCGGCGATTTCCACGCCATCACGACGGCGCACAACCTCCTCGCCGCGCTGATTGACAACCATATTTATTGGGGTAATGCGCTCGGCTTCGATGCACGGCGGGTGCGATGGCGGCGGGTGCTTGACCTCAATGACCGCGCTTTGCGCCAGACGGTGATTGGGCTTGGCGATAATGGCGCGCCACGCGAGGACGGATTCGACATCACGGTCGCCAGCCCTGTGATGGCGATTCTCTGCCTGGCGGAATCATTGGATGATTTGCAAGAGCGCCTGGGCGCCATCGTCATCGGCGAAACCCGCGACCGGCAGCTTATCCGCGTTCGCGACCTCGGCGCGGAAAAACCGATGAGTGTTTTGTTGCGCGATGCTTTCCAACCTAACCTCGTGCAAACGCTGGAGGGTACACCCGCGCTGATTCATGGCGGCCCCTTCGCCAATATCGCCCATGGTTGCAACAGCCTATTGGCGACGCAAACAGGTCTACGCCTCGCCGATTATGTCGTCACCGAAGCGGGCTTTGGCGCTGACCTGGGCGCGGAAAAATTTCTCAATATCAAATGCCGCAAGAGCGGCCTCGCTCCATCCGCCGCGGTCGTCGTAGCGACGGTGCGCGCGCTGAAATTGCATGGCGGCGTGGCGAAGGATGCGCTTGCGGCTGAGAATGTCACCGCCGTCACGGCAGGCTGCAGCAATCTGCTGCGTCATATTGATAATCTGCGCGGCTTTAATCTGCCAGTCGTCGTTGCCATCAACCGTTTCACCGCCGATACGCAAGCGGAGCTGGATGCGATTATCGCCGCCGTTGGTGATCGCTGTCCGGTCGTTCCCTGTAATCACTGGGCGGAGGGGGGGGCGGGTGCTATCACATTGGCCGAAACGGTTGCGCGGATTGCCGAGGCTCCCGCAATGTTGCAACTCACCTATCCCGACACTGCGTCACTCGCCGAGAAGATCCGCACCGTCGCCCAACGAATTTATGGCGCAGCGGATATCACGCTGGAGCCGCAGGCTGCGAAGCAATTGGCGCACTTTGAAGCAGCGGGCTTCGGAGCCCTGCCCGTCTGCATGGCCAAAACGCAATATAGCTTCTCGACGAACCCGGAGGCGCGCGGCGCGCCCACAGGCTTTACCATACCGGTGCGCGAAATTCGGCTATGCGGCGCGGAATTCGTCGTCGCGTTGTGCGGCGACATCATGACCATGCCTGGTCTGCCGCGGGTTCCAGCATCGGACGGCATTCATCTCGACGCTGATCGCAACATTGTCGGGTTGCTCTGAGATGGTGGTGAACGCCGCCGCCATTGCCGTCAATCTTAGCGCTATCCGTGACCGCATCGCGCAAGCGGCACAGCGTGTCGGGCGTAATCCGGCCACGATAACACTGGTCGCTGTCAGCAAGACGCAGCCTGCCGAGGCTGTAGAGGCTGCCTATGCCGCCGGCCAGCGCGTTTTTGGCGAAAACAGGGTGCATGAGGCGGCAGAGAAATTTCCAGCGCTGCAGGCGGCGCATCCCGATATTCATCTGTCCCTTATCGGCGCGCTGCAGACCAACAAAGCGGCACGCGCGGTCAGCCTATGCGATAGTATAGCGACGCTTGACCGGCCAAAACTCGCTTCAGTGTTGGCACAGGAAATGACGCGGCAAGAGCGCAGACCAGCGTTGCTCATCGAAGTGAATATTGGCGCGGAGCCGCAAAAGGCCGGGATTTTGC
>JAGOHT010000132.1 GCA_017996055.1 Alphaproteobacteria bacterium | reverse complement strand
TTATGGCTTCGTGCCGCTTGATGTGCCGCATCTGGCTATAGGTAAGCTTGGGGCGTAACAACGCCAATATTATAGGGGAGTGCGTGGCATGGGTACGGCAGTTCTTCCGCAAGATTATCAACCCAATCCTGCGGTCAACGAAACGCTACACCGGGTCGTCGATAGAATTATCGATCGTAACCTAGACGGCAGCAGCCAGGTTGTTACCCGCCTTGGTGTACTGATGGAGTATGGCCACGCCGCAAAAGAACTCCACCGTGTGCATCCCGAAGTGCCGTTCCGCACCGCTTTTCATCTCGTGTGTAATTCTGCCATTCACGCTATTGCCTAGCAACATTAATTGAAAAGAACCGACAATGAAGTTCACGCTTTCCTGGCTTAAAGAACATCTCGCCACTACCGCAACATTGGCCGACATCACCGCCAAGCTTACAGCACTCGGGCTGGAGGTTGAGGAAGTCGCTGACCGCGCGGCGCAGCTTGCACCGTTTACGATTGCCAGAATTGTCTCGGCCGAGATGCACCCGAACGCTGACCGCCTGCGGGTTTGCGTTGTCGATAACGGCAAGGAAAAAATCAATGTCGTATGCGGCGCGCCAAACGCGCGCACCGGGCTGGTCGGCGTCTTCGCACCGGTCGGCACCTTTATCCCCGGCAGCGACATCACGCTGAAAAAAGGCAACATTCGCGGCGCAGAATCGAACGGCATGATGTGCTCAGCGGCGGAGCTGCAACTTTCGGAAGAGAGCGACGGTATTATTGAGTTGCCTACCGATGCACCCATTGGCCAGCCCTATGCGCCCTATGCCAGGATTGATGATCCCGTCATCACCATCAAGCTGACGCCGAACCGTCCTGATTGTGCCGGGGTGCGTGGTATCGCCCGTGATCTTGCTGCCGCCGGTTTGGGAACGCTTCAGCCGCTTGAGGTAAAGCCGATCGCTGAGAAGGGATCGAGCCTAATTCAGGTGTCGCTAGATTTCGCGCCGGAAGCGAAAGCGGCTTGCCCTCATTTCGTCGGGCGACATATTCGCGGTGTGAAGAACGGGCCAAGCCCGGAATGGCTGCAGCGCAAGCTGCGGGCGATTGGCCTGCGTCCGATTTCGGCGCTAGTCGATATCACCAATCTGCTGACCTATGACTTGTCGCGACCGCTGCATGTCTTTGATGCGCAGAAGCTGCACGGTAATTTGACGTTGCGTTTTGCCCGCACCGGAGAAAAACTTGCCGCTCTGAATGATAAAACTTATGACCTGTCACAAGATGCGGTGGTGATTGCCGATAATAGCGGCCCGGTTTCGCTTGGCGGCATCATGGGCGGCATTAGCACTGGCTGCGATGACGCGACCACGGAAGTGTTTTTAGAGGCAGCCTATTTCGATCCGGCGCGCGTCGCGCGCACGGGCCGGCAGCTACAGATTACTTCCGATGCACGTTACCGCTTTGAGCGCGGTATCGACCCTGCCTTCACGCAAACCGGCGCGGAACTGGCGACCCAGCTTATTCTGGAATTGTGCGGCACGTCGCAAACTACGGTCAGTCCGCTCGTGATTGCCGGTGCTTCGCCCGTCACCAAGCGTGAGACTGTGCTGCGTGTGGGTCGCTGCGCCGCGCTGGCGGGCGTCGAGGTGCCGGTGGCAGAACAGGTTCGTATCCTTGCTGCACTGGGCTTCGCGCCACAGCAGCAGGGCGACAAAATTCAAACCGTCGCGCCCAGCTGGCGGCCTGATATTGTCGGCGAGGCTGATCTGGTGGAAGAAATTATCCGTGTGCATGGGTTTGAGCATATTCCCGCGACATCACTGCCACGCAGTCATGTGGTGGCGAGCAGCGCCGTAACTGTGCCGCAGCGCCGATCTGTAATCGCCAAGCGCGCGTTGGCGGCACAAGGTCTGCTGGAGGTTGTGACCTGGTCGTTCATGCCAGCGCCACAGGCGGCCTTGTTCCGTACGACGGATGAGACTGTCCGTTTGCAGAACCCGATTTCTTCTGAACTCGACATGATGCGCCCCAGCATTCTGGCCAATCTGCTCGATGCCGCACGGCGTAATGCCGACCGTGGCTTTGCCGATATTGGCCTGTTCGAGGTTGGCCCCGTCTATCACGGCGTGCAGCCTGAGGCGCAGAAAACGGTCGCTACACTCTTACGCGCAGGTCAAACCACACGGCACTGGAGCGGCAAGCCACGTGCGGCGGATGTGTTTGATGCCAAGGCCGATGCGCTCGCCGTGCTCGCGGCGTGCGGGGTTAATACCGATGCCTTACAAATCACCGCCGATGCACCAGGCTATTACCATCCGGGGCAATCCGGTTGCCTACGGCAGGGAAATAATGTGCTGGCTAGTTTTGGCGCACTACACCCCTCCGTGCAGCAGGCGCTGGATGTGAAGCAGGGCGCGGTTGGCGCGGAAATCTGGCTTGATGGCATTCCGGTGCCGAAGAGCAGCGGCACGGCGAAACCGGCGTTGCTCTTACCGCCGCTACAGGCTGTGGCGCGCGATTTTGCTTTCGTTGTCGATGAAGTGGTGACAGCGGATAAAATCATCAAAGCGATCAAACAGGTCGATAAGAACCTGATTACGGCAGTTGAAGTGTTTGACGTTTATGCAGGTAGTGCGCTCGGCGCGGGAAAGAAATCCCTCGCGCTGTCGGTCACACTACAGCCGCGCGACCAGACGCTGACCGATGAACAGCTGGAGCAGCTGGGTGGCAGCATTGTCTCGGCGGTGGCGAAGGCGACGGGCGGCACTCTAAGGACGTAGTGTTGAGTATAATTTTAGACACTATCGCGTAGCCTTCATTACGTCCCTCATATTAATGAGTAGCTGCTATCCGGCCTATAGAACGATAGAACCATATGGTGTGGTTGAGGTGTATGATGATCAAGAGCAACCCTTGGGTGGCTCAAAAGTGTATTTTAAAATCAAACAGTATCCCTATGGCGATATATACGGCCAAAATTTCAGAATTACAGATTAGGTAGGCCAGGCTACATTTGATGGTATGTATGAATGGAGAATTGATAGTTTGATGTTGCACGGCAAATTTTATTACGACTTAAATCTATTTGTAGAGAAAGAGGGTTACGCAAATTATCTAAAGTCTTTCCAAAGTCTCTTAGACCATGATGACAAGGTGCATGTAATTCTAACGCCTGGCAAGGCATACCCTTGCTTTGAACAAAGTGAAGAGCGCTAATTATTATATGATTTCGGCCAGCAATTTTGCAGCCACAACCATTACTCAGGCCACTCGCGTATCCAGTCTCCGACTTATTATGTGAGCGCCTCGGTCGGCGCGGCAGCATTGTCGCGGCGGTTGCCAAAGCGACGGGCTGCGCGTTCCGCAGTAAAGCCAGCATTTAGCCCCGTAAAGCCAGCATTTAGCCCCGTGTGGGGCCTTGTTGCGCGAACCTCGCCGCAGCCGGTTGGGTCAGCCCTGTATTGGGACGGCTCGCCGCAGGTGGTGGTGCAGGTTGAACATCCTTTGCGGGAAGCAGCAACGTATGTTCTCCCGCCGTGTAAGTAACGCGAACCACGACCCAGTCTTTAGGGTTGCCTTCCCAGGGGGGCTGTCCTTTGCTGTCGCTACCGATATTTGCCGCTCTTGCCTTATTGATTGTCTCCATCAGCTCGGTCGTAAGAGGCGTGGCGGTTACAGGATGTCCCTCGACAAAGCAGAGCGGTAGCATTGACCGCTGCCGCGGCATGGTATGAAGGCAAGTTTCATTCACCGTCACATAGGGCCTATCATCAGGATTAAACTTTGCCAGGTTGCCGACAATGAAAGCGCTTTGATCCAAAGAGCCGGATGCAAGCTCGCGGCTTACCCGGTAACGATCGTTATCAATTTTCCAGGCCAGCGCGGCAACACCTAAGACTCCGACAACGACAGCGCCGGTTGTCAAAACCCCTAACCAATGATAGCCGTCCCAGCGCTGCTGTGCGGGTGGGGCAGAATTCTGCATGACTCGGTCTGTGTTGCCGCCATGCCCGGTCACCGTGCTGAGCTTCGCATCGGCCTTGCCAGATGAAGGACGATCACCCCCGCCATCACTTTTTTCGTCTGTCCAGCGCATGAAAATTACTTCTCGGGTTAAATACAAGTCAGTTGTAACTTTTTGAAAGCGCGGGTGTCAAAACATCAATATATTTTCATCCCTTTAGGGTTCTTTCGGCCAGCGATTATGCAGCCATAGCCACTGCTCTGGGCGTTCGCGCACCCAATCTTCGAGCTGACTGGTCAAGGTTTCGGTCAACGCAGCGGCATCTGCCGTGCGGTTGCCGGTTTGTGGAGGGGTGAAGGGCACGAGCACCATACGAAAATGTGCGCCACTGAGCCGCTCGACGCGCGCAGCGACAATCGGGCAGCCGAAGCGGATGGCAATTTCTGCGGGTGCGTGCGTTGTGCGTGCACCATGGCCGAAGAACGGCACCTCGATGCCCTCATTTTGCTTCTGGTCGATGAGGATACCGGCAAAGCCACCATTGCGCACATGACGCATGAGCTGCAGCGCGCCTTCCGTGCCTTTTGGCAAAGTGAGCGCCGAGATTTTTAGCCTTGCTCTACGGATCAGCCAATCGACATAGGGATTGTTAGGTGCCCGATAGATGACGGCCAATCGCATGCCGAGCGAGCCCGAAGCAATTGGCCCGATTTCCCAGTTTGCCAGATGACCGCCGACGACGATGCCGCCCTTTTTTCCAGCGACCATTGCCGCCACGACATCATGACCTTCGCCGGTAATCCGGTTCAGCCGCCACAAATCCGGCAGATGCGGGTATTCCGCGGCCACGCGGCCAAGATTATCCCACATGCCTGTGATGATTTTGCGGCGCTCCGCTTCACTGAGGGCAGGCAGTGCCTTTTGCAGATTGCGCTCCGCCCGCCGCGATACCCCCATCTGTGGCCCAATGCTCCGAGCCAGCCAGCCGCCAAAAGCTGAGGCCGCATCAAGCGGCAGCACGCTACAGATGCCATAAAACAGATATACCGGCAGCGCCTCCAGCATATAGCGCGGTTTGAGCCAACGGCGATTGGTTGGAAGCCAAGCCATTCATGTCACCAATAGCTGGGTCAGCGTTTCCGGGGCATCAAAGCGCAGCGCAACCGATAAAACCTGGACGCGATCACGCCAGGCGGGAGAGAGCCGCGTGGCATCCTTCGCTGTGGTAATTAGCAGCGCTTGTTGCTCCAGAGCCTTCTGCGCAAGGCTGACAAGTTCCTGCGCTGTGAACAGGTGATGATCTGGGAAGCAACGCGTTGCGGCGAGTTGTAAACCTTCATTGCGGCAAGTTGCGAAAAATTTTTCCGGTCGTCCGATACCGGCGAATGCGAAATATTTCTCGTCTTTCTTCAAACTGCCTGTAGCGGGCTGGAGCGTGCCGCGAAAGAGCGGCTTGTCACCCCGCTGCGCCGCCAGGTTCTGTTTATCATCCCCAATGATGATGATGCCATCAACACGCGGTAAGGCACTTTGCAGCGTCTCGCGCAGCGGCCCAGCGGGCATAACCTGCCCATTACCAACACCATAAGCGCCGTCAATCACCAGCAGGGCATGGTCATAGGCGATAGTGGGGTTCTGTAGCCCGTCATCATAAATGATATGTGTTGCGCCATCCGCTTGCGCTGCGCGCGCTGCCGCCATCCGGTCGGCACTGACATAGCAAGGCGCTTGTGCCGCAAGCAGCAGCGCCTCGTCGCCGACTTCCTTAGCGGTATGTTTGGCAACATCAACCTGAACGCATGGTGCGGATGGTGTCGCTCCATAGCCGCGATTGCCGAACGCAGGCTTCGCACCGAGCTCCTGCAGCAGCTGCGCGAGCGCGATGGCAGTCGGCGTTTTTCCCGCACCACCAGCGGTCAGATTGCCAATGCAGAGTGATGGGATGGGGGTCTTTTGTCGTGCGCCGTGCGCCAGCCGCCACCGCGTCACGCTTTGCCAAACCCACGAAGCAGGACGCAGCAACGTGGTGGCAGGGTGGTCTGGCTGTTCCCAAAATGCCGGTGCCTGCATCATGCACAGCCTGCTTGCGTAAGCACGGGCGCTAGGGCGGCAATTACCGCGTCATGCACGCTGCCTTGCGCGGAGGCATAGGCCTGGGCAGCGACGATTTGCTTCTGGCGTGCCTTATCGTCACGCAACATCACTGACACATAAGCGGCGATGCTTACGGCATCTGTCACTTGCTGCGCTGCGCCCTGCTCCAGCA
>JAGOHT010000131.1 GCA_017996055.1 Alphaproteobacteria bacterium | reverse complement strand
ATCTACCGCCACTCGAACAACCGGAACGCACGACAGAATTATTACGGCACTGGCTCGCTTAGATTTCGATGCGCGTCCCAAGTTCGAGCACGCGGTCAGTCGGCACCCGGAAGTAACTCGTGGCATTCTCAGCCATACCGGCGAGATAAATGTACAGCTTGCGCTCTACTGGCCCAAGACCAGGAAAATGCGAGGCAATAATCGTCTCACGGCTTAGGAAGTAAGACATTGCCTTGAGATCGATATCCCAACCATCGAGCGCCAGGAGCGCTAGCGATTGCGGCACATCCGGTTGTTCCATGAATCCATAATTGATGACGACAGCGTAGAAATTTCGTCCCAGGTCTTTCACTTCCAAACGCTCGCCCACACCAACCCAAGGCACATCATGCACCTTTACGCGCAGGACAACGACGCGGTCATGAACAATTTTATTATGACGCAGATTATGCAGCAGTGCCTTCGGCACCCGCCGCACATCCGTGGTCATGAACACGGCCGTACCGGACACACGCGGGCAGTTCTTGTTAAGGCTGACAAGGAAGTCCTCCATCGACAAGGCATCCTTATAGAGCTTGTCGAACATGATGGTGCGACCACGCCGCCATGTCTGGATAACGCCATATAGGACAAATGCGATCAACAGTGGGAACCAGCCGCCTTCAAAGACTTTAATGACCGTTGACGAGAAGAAGACGACATCAACCACCAGAAGCGCCCCAAACAAAATCAGGCTCGGCAGTTTCGCCCAGCGCCATAGCGTTATAGCGACATAAGCAACCAGAATGGTGTCCATCATCACCACGCCGGTGACCGCAACGCCGTATGCGCTCGCCAAGTGCTCAGAGGTGCCAAAGTACAGCACCAGAATAATAACGCCGATCATGGCCAGCCAGTTCATGCGCGGCACATAAATCTGTCCAATTTCATCCGCCGAAGTGTGGAGAATGCGCATCCGCGGCAAATAGCCCAATGAAACTGCCTGCTGGGTCAACGAGAAGAGACCGGAAATCACAGCTTGCGATGCGATGATGGTTGCCAATGTAGATAAGATGACAAGTGGGTAGAGCGCCCAGGCAGGCGCCATTTCGAAAAACAGATTGTCGATGCGTTCAGGGTGATCGAGCAGCATCGCCCCCTGGCCGAAATAATTCATCAGCAGTGCAGGCAAGACTAGCCCAAACCAAGCAAACCGGATCGGGCGCGGTCCAAAATGCCCCATGTCGGCATACAGAGCTTCCCCGCCTGTGGTGGAAAGGACGACGAAGCCCAGCACTAGCATGGCCTTGCCTGGTTCATCGAGCAGCACCTGCACCGCATAATACGGGTTCACTGCCATAAGAACTTCTGGCCGATGCACAAGATGCATAAGCCCCATCAGAGCAAGAGAAACAAACCAAAACAGCATAATCGGGCCAAACCAGGCTCCGACTTTCTGCGTCCCACGCGACTGGATAATGAAAAGACCCACCAAAATCAGTAAGGTTCCTGGCACGACATAATGGTCAAAAGCGGTGGTTGCTGTCTTGACCCCTTCCAGAGCGCTGAGCACAGAAATAGCGGGTGTGATAAGGCTATCACCGCAAAAAAGCACAAACCCGACGACGGAAAGCGTCGTGAAAAACCAACGACGGCGTGACGTTTTTGGCAGTCCGCGCGAAGCCAGTGCGCCGAGTGCCAAAACGCCCCCCGCCCCGTTATTGTCCGCGCGCATGATGATGAGAACATACTTGAGCGTCACAGCAATCATGAGCGCCCAGAAAATGAGTGATAGCGCACCTAGGATATGCGGTTGCGTAACGGTCAGCCCATTGGCACCGGTGAGTGTAAGCTTAAAAGCATAAAGGGGGCTCGTACCGATATCACCGTAGACAACACCGAGAGCTCCGAGCATCAGGCTGGCGCTGAGCGCCTTACCGTTCCGTTTGGCATGGTTAGCCATGAATCAACCGCACTGCAATAAAGACACTGTGCGGCGGTATAGACCGCTAATGGGAAAGTTCCTAGTGTCTTCGCGAGCCATTACTTTCGGAGATTAACCATTGCCCATGCCGTTGCAAAAGACTTGCAATCGCCGCTCAGCCGATTATAGTGCGCCCGGCTTTGGCGCCTTGTCGCTGAGGCCTTTTGTTGTTTGGGCTGTATTTTATAGAGCACAAACATTGACATAACCCCTTGCTGGCACTTTTGGTGTCGGCTTGATCCGTGCGGCTGATGCTGAGGAGAGGTTCCGAAGCCAGCGGCGGGTCTATAAACCGTGAGGGAGCGCATTTTTATGCCTTACTACGAGTCTATTTTTATTGCCCGGCAGGATTTGACCGCCGCGCAAGTCGATACGATGGCGGCTGAATTCGCCGAAATCGTGCGCAAGAATGGCGGCCAGGTCACCAAGACCGAACCCTGGGGTCTCCGCACCCTGGCCTACAAGATTAAGAAGAATCGTAAGGGCCACTACATTCTGTTCAATCTTGATGCGCCAGCGACGGCTGTGAATGAGCTGGAACGTAATATGCGTCTGAACGAAGATGTTCTGCGTTTCCTGACCGTCAAGGTTGACGAGCTGGAAGCCGGCCCCTCGGCCATTCTGCGCCGTGACGATCGCGACGAACAGCGCCCTGAGCGTGGGTTCGGCGGTGGTCCGCGTCGTGATGGTTCAGGCCGTCCGCCGCGCCATACGGAAACCACAGGTGATTTTGAGGAGCAACGCGCATGAGCACAGAAACCGAACAAGCCGGCGGAGCCGCTGGCGGCCAACGTCGTGGCTTTTTCCGTCGCCGCAAGAGCTGCCCCTTCAGCGGCAAGCAGGCGCCGAAGATTGACTATAAGAACCCCAAGCTTTTGGGGCGCTTTATTTCCGAGCGCGGCAAGATTGTGCCTAGCCGTATCTCCGCCGTTTCCATGAAGAAGCAGCGTGATCTGGCCGTGGCCATCAAGCGGGCGCGCGAGCTTGCACTCCTGCCCTATTGCGATAAGAAGGCCGGCGCTTAAACCGCTGGAAACGCAATGGCGGAACAGCCAACCTCGCAACAAGCCTCAGCAACGCCGTCTGCCTTGCCGCAGCGCGGCGTTGCTGGCGTTTTTGGCGCGGTTTTGGCTGGCATCGCTGTTGGCATTTTAGCCTGGGCCGCCATCGTTAAGGGTAATGAATACCCCCTATTGATTGGCTTCATCCTCGTCATGCCGGTACCGCTTTTTTTGGTCGGTCTTGGTGTCGGTCGCGGCGATATGTTGGTTGCCGCGGTCGTTGCCATGGCCAGTTTGACGTTTGCTCTGAACGTCGAGGCCATGCTCTTCCTGACGGCGGTTTATGTCTTGCCCGTTTTACTGCTGTGCCTTTTGGCGCTGCGCCATCGTTATGACGAGCGTGGCACACTCTTTTGGTATCCCACGGGTCGGCTGGTTACGGCGCTCATACTCTACCCAATCGTCATTTACGGCTGTTTTTCCGTGATGATTGGTGGTCAAGGCGTTGAGCATTTTCTGCAAGAGTTTTTTACGCCGATTATGAATACCTGGCTAGCCAAGCCGGAAATCGCGAAAAGCCTGCCTGTAGCGCCTACGCCCGATTTTGCTAGGCAAATCGCAGTAGGACTCGTGGCGCTGCTGCCCGGTATGATGATCCTGTCCTGGGTAGTCTCGATTTTGGTGAGCGCTCTGTGGACGCAGTTCACACTGCTGAGCAACAATAACGCGCTGCGGCCAGTTCCAGGGCTCGATGATTTCGACATCCCGACCTGGCTCTTGCCACTTTTTGCCATCATGATTTTGTTGAGCTTCTTTTTTGAAGGGCAAGTCGCGTTTTATGCGCGCAACACGCTGCTGCCATTGACGATACCCTACTTTGTGCTTGGCGTTGCTCTGTTTCATCTGTGGGCAGGCCGCCACAAAAGCAAAATGCTGATGCTCGTATTATTCTATCTATTTCTCAGCACCGGATACCCCATCGTTTTTGTCGCGCTCGCCGGGGTCCTTGAACCCTGGGTCCACCTGAGACAGCGGATTACCGGCAAGACAAAATCAACGCTATAACCCAACGAAAGAACAACCTGAAAGTGAGGATACAATGATTGAAGTCATTCTTATGGAACGCATTGAACGGCTCGGCACTCTGGGGCAAGTCGTCAAGGTCCGCCCGGGTTATGCCCGCAATTATCTGCTCCCGCAGAAAAAGGCCATGCGCGCCACCAAGACGAACATCGCGTTCTTTGAAAAGCAGCGCGCCGTGCTTGAAGCGCAAAACGCCAAGCTGCGCGCCGAAGCTGAGACCGAGGCCAAGAAGCTGGAAGGCTTGCATGTCATGCTCATCCGTCAGGCGAGCGACAGCGGCCAACTTTATGGTTCCGTTACAGCCCGCGACGTTGCCGAAGCGGCGACCGAATCTGGTCACAAAATCGAGCGCCGTTGCGTCGAGATTGTTGCGCCGATTAAGACCATCGGTCTTTCCGAACTGAAGATTAAGTTACATCCGGAAGTCGCGGTCAAAATCACCATCAATGTCGCCCGCACGGAAGACGAAGGCAAGCTGCAGGAACAGCGTGGCGCCGCCATCAATGCAAAGGCGGAGCCTGCGGCGCCGATCGAAGCCACTGCCGACTCAATGCCAGAAGCCGCCGCATAATGGCCATATAGTATCGCGATAGAACCCCATGTGGCAGCACATGGGGTTTTTTCTTGTTCGCGTCTATAAATAGCGCTTGGCGATGTAACGGGCTGTCCTATGATATTACCTTCTCGATTCTCGCCAGGCAGACCATATGTCACAAAAAATTTTAATGTGTGCGCCCAATTTTTTCGCAGTCAATTACGTTATTAACCCATGGATGCAAGACCATGTCGGCGGCACACAGGCAGCCTTAGCACAGCAGCAATGGCAACATCTCCACGATAAAATTTCGGCTCTGTGTGAAGTCGAGCTTCAGCCGCCGCAACCGGGATTGCCCGACCTGGTCTTTACGGCAAATGCGGGCCTTATTTACAAAGACCTGGCAATGGTCAGCCGTTTTCGGAATACCGAACGGCAGGGCGAAGAGCCGCATGATACGGCCATCTTTCGGCAACTCGGCTTTCGCATCGCGGATTGGCCACAGGATGTCTTGTTTGAGGGCGCAGGCGATGCGCTCTTTGACCGAGTTGAAGATATTCTCTGGCTCGGCTTTGGTTTTCGCAGCGATGCGCGCGCCGCAGTCACACTCAAAGGGCTTCTGCCGGTGTCGGTCGTTACCCTGCAACTTGTCGATCCACGCTTTTATCACCTCGATACCTGCTGGTGCCCGCTCAAGGCCGGGTATGTCATCTACTATCCGCCCGCTTTCTCAACGGCGTCGCAAGAGCTTATTGCCAAGCATTTCCCCATCCATAAGCGGATCGCCGTCAGCGAGGAGGATGCGCTGGGCTTCGCCTGCAACACCGTTAATATAGGCGACAATATTTTGCTTAATCACGCCACCCCAGCCCTGCAGCAAGCACTGTGCAAAGCCGGTTTTAATGTTCACGTCTGCCCACTCGGCGAGTTCATGAAAGCCGGTGGCGCGGCGAAGTGCCTGACGCTCAAGCTCAACGAACCGGAAAGACTATAATTGTGTTACTTAAGCTATCGCCGCGCTGCGTAACGTCAGAGTCTTAATGTTGTCACGCCGATAGCGCAGCGTATCTTTCAGACTCTGCGGCGCGTCACGCGTCATTAACGCAGTGGGTGCCGCATCGACAGCTTCCGCGATAATACTGTCCGGCACTTTCTGAATACGTTGATAGATATCCTGCCCATCGCGCAATTGTGCTTTCATCTTCGCGATGTGGAACCGATCTTCAAAATTTGCGGCGCTCAGGATAGAGCCAGAGTCAGCTTCTCCCCCTTTAAAAAGTGGCTCCGCTTCTTTACCGATTTTGCCGGAATAATGAAGCGAGCGCCCCCAGTCGATATAGGCGACCGGTGGCTTCGGAAAGGCTCCGGAAGGCATGTCGCAAACATGATTATGGGGTCGGCAATCCTTACGCATAACCCAGCTATTAAAAGCGTGTGCAAAAACAAATTGGTCGTCGCGCATCAAAATATTTTTGACGACGGGGTCATCAAATTTGCTGAAATCGCGTGCGTTAGGGAAAGCGCAATACGAGACGACTGTATGCCGTACACGCGCTTCAGGCGGCAACTCCCAAATCACCACCGGCGGCACCGGAAGCCCAACTGCATTGGCCAGGCGAGACACGATTGCTTCGCGCACAATCTGG
>JAGOHT010000130.1 GCA_017996055.1 Alphaproteobacteria bacterium | reverse complement strand
GTGCCGACCTGGCCAACGGAGGGCAGATGCGGCCCGCGGCACAAATCCAGCCATTCGCCCTGGCGATAGACCGTAATCGTCTCGCTCGGTGGCAAATCGCGGATGAGTTCCGCCTTAAACTTTTCGCCCTTGCCTTCGAAAAACTTGATGGCGTCTTCGCGCCGCCATTCTTCGCGCACTAGCTTGGCGTCGGCGGCAATGATGGCCTTCATCTTCGCTTCGATCGCGGCAAGGTCGGTAGTGGAGAAGGGCTGCTCACGGTAAAAATCGTAGTAGAAGCCGTTTTCAATGGCGGGGCCGATGGTCACTTGCGTGCCGGGGAAGAGCGTTTGCACGGCTTCCGCCATCACATGCGCGCAATCATGACGGATAAGCTCCAGCGCTTCCGGCGACTTGCGGGTGATGATCTCTACCTTGCCATCTTCCGTTAGCGGGCGCTGCAAATCTCGCTGTTCGCCATTGAACTTGAGGGCGAGAGCGGCCTTGGCCAGCCCCGCGCCAATGCTGGCGGCGAGTTCCGCGCCGGTCACGTCGCGGTCAAAAGATTTTACTGAGCCGTCGGGGAGCGTGAGGTTGCGTACCATGATGTTCATCAATTCAAGTTAGAAATTGGCCAAAAGGGCGCATAGACTAAAACATTTTGGCGGCATCTGGTATCAAATTTTGCAGTGCAAAAGCCGGTTTGGCGCGGAAATCAGGCCGCAACCACGGCGGCGGCAGATTCATCCGGCTCTTCCAGCATCGCGGCGCGCCAGGGGGGGTAAGGGAATTTCTCCATCACCCATTCGCGCGCGCGCAGCCCATGCGCCCAGCGGGCTTTTTCGCCCAAGCCCAGAATTTCCAGCATGGCATTGTGGAGCGCATCGGTATCACTGGCGGGGAAGACCCAGGCGGAATAGCCAGGCTCGACGAGCTCCAGATGCGCGCCAGCATCGCTGACCAGCACGGGTCGCGCCATTGCCTGTGCTGCGAGCAGCAGCGGGTCAGCGCCGCCGGGGGCGCGTCGTGCGCAGACCACAGCCTGCGCCAGCCATAGCGCGGCGGGAATATCGGCGCACTGGTCGGTGAACAGAACCTGTCCAGACAAGCCATAATGATTGAGCGCGGCCATCAACTTGGCACGATAGCCTGACGTGGTCTCCTCGCCGAGCACCACGGTATAGATATCGCGCCGCCCGCTCTGCGCCATGGCATGGAAGAAGGCAATCTGCCCGCCATCTTGCTGCAGCGCTCCGCAATGCAGGAACAGCGCGGCATTCTCCGGAATGCGCCACTCTGCGGCGAGGCGCAGCGCGCGGTCAGGCTTGACCTGCAGCGGATCGTAGAGATTGGGGTCAATCGCGGGCAGCAGCAGGCTGATATCATCCTCGGCGAGGCCAAAATCTTTGGCCAGCTGGTGATAGACAGCCCTGCTCGTGGCGACGAGCTTGCCGCCGCGGCTAAGAAAATCGGCCAGCAGAGTGTGCCGCCGCGCATCGACGGGCAGCGGGTCATGCGCAAAGCAGCGGATGACAGCGTTGACCGGCGCAGTCTGACGCAACCAGCGCCAATCCGTCAGCTCTTCCAGCCAGATGAGACCTGGTCGAGCGCGGTGGACGATATCTGTGAGCGCGCGGCGCTTGTGCCAGCCTTCGAGCAGACTGCTGCTGACGGGAAGGGGCGTATGGGGTATGCCACAGCGGGCGAAATCCGCGCTCAAGGCGCCGGGAGGCGCAGCCACCAGGCTTTGTCCGCCTGAACGGTGCCAAATGGCGGCACAATCCAGCCACAGGCGGTTGGTGACCGTCGCGGATAGGCTGCGCGGGAGCAGCAAAAAGGCCGATTTTTTAGTTGCTAGAGTCATCGCCAACACTTTGCCATAGTCAGCAGCGTAATCATGATTCTTAAATTTATCGAGCAAAATCATACATTTTGCCGTTTTTGTCGTTAGGTAATTTGCGAATGAATGCCAGAGTACCCAAAGAGCATCTCACCCCTGCGTCAGTGATACCTGAGCCGGAGAAGCTTGGCGGCTTGTTGTTGCGGATGCCTGACCTGATCGTAGCACCGCGCGATGTCACACTGGAAGATGGCGTTAAGCGGCATGACCCGGGCGGCACGATCGCGCGCTGGCAGGTGCCGGGCAATGATCTGATTGGCGTTACGGTCATCAACGGTTTCGGCACGACGGTCGAGAAAGAAGGGCTGCAAGTCGCACGTATTCTGAACAGTCTTTATGGCGACAAGAAGCGCCGCCCTGCCATTACACTGTTTGATTATCGCGGCTTCGGTGAATCCAAAGGACTGGCGTTGGCTGATATCCTGCCCAGCCGCACTTTGGCCGATGCGGCCACCATGTTGCGGGATGCGAAAGTTCCGCAAATTGTTGTCGCTATATCGATTGGTGCCGGCAATACGCTGATTCAAGCGCAGAAAGAATTCGCCAGAACCCTGCGTTATCATGCGCCGCGTAAAATTCTTGGTGCGTTCGTAGTAAATCCGGCGGTTCTAAAGTCGATGGCTGCGCTTGACCGTAAAGCTAAACTCTTTGCTGCGAAAATGCGGCGGACACATCCTGAAGGGGCTGCGCTATCCTCACAGGTCGCTGAGAATTTTATTCTTGACGGCCAGCGACATAATCTCAAAAACGTGCTGTCGCCCCATAATCTTCTGCAACCCGTCTTCGGGTGCCCTATTGTCGTCATTCAAGGGATGGCGGATAAGATTGTCTCGCCGCAAGGTAATGAGCAGATGGTGTTGCAAGCGGCGGCACCCGCCAAGCTCTTCGTGCCGTTGGCGGGCGTGGGGCATGATTTAACCGCGGAAGGAGCGGGCTTAGAACTGCTTAAAGATATGCGGTTTCCGCTCAACGGTAAGCAGGTCACGCTGGTTGAATGGATGCAGCAGCAGCTCGCGCCGGATCGTGGCTGGATTATTCGCGATTATGCCTTGCCCAAGGTTGCACCAGCAGTCCGCAAGGCAACGTCCGAAGGCGCGCAAAGCTTGTGGCAGGCGGCAGCAAGGGCAACACTTGCTTCCGGACAGGCGTTGGTGCGGGCGGCACACTCTGCAGTAGCCCAGCGTGCAAAAGCCTCCGTAGCGCGGCAGTGGCAGAGCGCCATGAACAAGCTCCTGCCCCCAAAGGTGCATAACGAACCGCCAACAGCTCCTGATACGGAAGCCATACGCCGCTTGCATCCACCCCGTATTCCGCCATCTGGCGACAGCACACCTGGTTGAACTAGTCATGCGCTTCACAGAAATTTCCCAGCCACACCACGTGCCGATCCAAGCGGTGATAGAGCCTGGCCGCGGGCCGTGGGTTATTCTGGTCCCGGCGATGGAAAAACCCGAAACGTTGAACGTTGCGCTGATTGAGTTTTTGCGCGCGCGCAGCGCAGTGACCGGGGATGGCTTCGCGAGTTTTCTCCCCGAACAGCCAATGCGTTTTGATGAAGTCGGGAATTTTGCAGCCACCAAGCGCCTGATTGATGTTGTCCATGCACAACATGACGCGAGCAAATTTGTTGTTGTTGCCGCGCAGCGCGAGGGGCGTACCCTCAATATCTTGCGGTCTCCGGCATACCGCAACCCGAAAATTGCCATTGAGGGGATGGTTGAACAGACGTCTCTGTTTGAGAGCTTGCCAGAGCGCGTGGCGCTTGCCAAAAGATTGGCTGCCGTGACCAATGAAATCCGGAGCCGAGCGATTGTCCAGCACTATCGTCCATCATAACCGGCGCATCGCCTATGAACCACAGGCTGGCCAAGCGCCAGGCCTGATGTTTCTTGGCGGCTATGCTTCCGACATGACCGGCACAAAAGCGACATTTCTTGCAGAACGTTGCGCCACCGCAGGGCACGCCTTTCTGCGCTTTGATTATAGTGGCCATGGCCAGTCTGAAGGACGTTTTGCCGAAGGCTGCATCGGCGATTGGTATGACGATGCGCTGGCAGTGTTTGACCAATGCACGGATGGCCAACAAATCCTCATCGGCTCATCGATGGGCGGTTGGTTGGCGCTCAAGCTGGCGTGCGAGAGACCAGAGCGTGTGAAAGCAATTATCGGTATCGCCGCCGCACCGGACTTTACGGAGGATTTGGTCTGGAACCAGCTGACGTCCAGCGAGCAGGAACAAATGCAGCGTGAAGGCAGTTTGTCAGGGAAGGGTGGCGACCCGCTCACTTATAGCTATAAGCTGGTTTTGGAAGGCAGGCAGCATCTGTTGCTGCGCGTGTCCCTGCCCATCGCTTGCCCTGTAATCTTGTTGCAAGGACAAAAAGACGAAGCAGTGCCGTGGCAAACAGCACAGCGCATCCGCGATAATTTGCCGAACGCGCCGGTTACAGTCAAACTCATTCCAGACGGTGACCATCGTCTCAGCGCGCCTGAACATTTGGCGCTCTTATGGGAAAGCGTTGTCAGCCTATCAGTCTGAAACGTCAGTTCTTATGGTAGGATTGTACCCGGAAACCGATGAGCACGAGGCCAAAGCCAAAGAGCAGGCCGATGATGCAAGCCGGCAAATTGACGCAAAATTCTGTCGCCGTCTTGCTGAAAGATGCCCCCTCGCCATTGATGTAATTGACGGTCTGCGCCCAGAAATCCGGCGTCCAGCGGTGCATGACATCGAGGATTTTGGTGAATTTGAAGCCGCTATGGTTCGGCAGGCCAACATTGATGAAGTCCGTAATGTCGGCACCGAGCAAAATGACACTGGCGAGCGACAGAAGCGTCCCGAAAATCCCAATAATCAGCATGGGCTTGTCCCTTTGGTTGCAGCGGGCATTACATGCGGAAGCGCCCGCCCTGTCAAGAGCAACAACTAGGGCTTCATCAGGTTGTCCAGTGGTTTATCACGCAGAACCTGCCCCGCTTTGCCCAGCTTCGGCAGAGGCTTGCCGTCAAGACTCAGCAATAAGGCCTCGGCGTTCGCGGTCGTCAGAGTCAACCCCGGCTCATCCGGCACATGATAGTTATCTCCCGCATTCATCATCTGGCTAAAGCGCAGCCGTTCCGCCTTATCTGTAATCGTGAGCCAGACTTCCGCCTCGGCCTTGATGACGAGTCGCGTCGGTTTGCTCAGTTCACCGAAATGCTGCTCTTTCGCGCCCGGAGTCGGCAGGCTTTCGGTGACATTAATCAGCGGGATGCCAGGTTCGGTGCTTGGCGGGTCCGCAGCTTTGAGCGCACTCATGCTCGGCGGCTGTAGTGGGGGAATCGCCGCGCGCTGCTCTTGCTGCAATACCGACCAGCCGACGATCATCAAAATACCAACAAGCAGCGCGCCGATAATCAGTGTTGCGGGGGGCACTTTAGCTTCGGGCAGTGGTTGTGGCATTGAGAGCTGCGGCGTCAGCCGCCCCATCATCTCCTGCCGGAAAATATCACGGAGTGCAGTGCCATCGAGGCCGAGATAATCGGCATATGTGCGTAAGAAACCGAGCGCATAGGTCAGCGCAGGCAAATCTTCATGCCGCCCTTGCTCAAAGGCATAGAGATAGTCGGGCTTGATGCGCAGATAGGCGGCGATGGTGCCGATATTTTCGTCCCGCGCGGTTCGGGCACGGATAAGCTGTTCGCCGACCGGCAGCGGCACGGTGGGGGTAACAACGACAGCCGATAAGGCCGCTGGCGGTTCAGTACGCGGTGTGAGATCGTTGTCCGGCGTTGCCAATGTTTGCTGATCCGGCACTTGCGTATCTGATTGGGGCGGATGGCGGCGATGACGACGCGACATAGGGCTCGACCTGATTTATATGAAGCGCCACACTAAGAGAAAGTTGGCGAAAAGGCAATTTTTCAGGCTTTAACTTGTCTTTTGCCATGGGAGTGCTATTATCGAACTCGAACGATAGACGTTCGAACTTCGGCTCTCCGCTCAGCAGGCGGTAGCCGCTAACATAGGGAGCCTATGTTGACCAAGCTTTATGATGCCGTCGTGGCCATTGGCCGCTTTCAGCCTCCCCATCGCTCGCACCTCGCACTTATTGAAAAGGCCATCGCGCAAGCACGTGGCCATGTCATTGTGTGCATCGGCTCGGCCAACCAGCCGCGCACAGTGAAGAATCCGTTCACCTTCAACGAGCGCGCCGATCTTATCCGCGCCAGTCTGCCGCCTGCGGAAGCGGCCAAGCTGGTCTTTGTGCCGCTAGAGGATAATATCTATAACGACCAGGTTTGGGTCGCGGCGGCGCAACAGGCGGTGGCGCGGATTACGCAAAGCAAGCAAATCGGCATTATCGGCCACCTCAAGGACTC
>JAGOHT010000129.1 GCA_017996055.1 Alphaproteobacteria bacterium | reverse complement strand
CCAGGCCGCCGATGACGCCACAAAATCTGAGTGAAGCCGACCGCATCAGCTGGTAACGGCTGAGCCGCACCGAGAATGTCGGCCCCATTACCTATCAGCAGCTGCTGACGCGCTTTGGCACGGCAACGACAACTCTTGCCGCCTTGCCCGATTTAGCGGCGCATTGAGGAAAGCGGAACCTGACTCCGCCGCCGCTTGCCGCCATCGAGCGAGAGACTGCCGCGCATCCCAAATATGGCGCTGTGTTGCTCGCCTACACAGATGCCGATTATCCCCGGTTGCTCAATCTGATTGAGGATGCAACGCCGATTCTCTCGGTCTTGGGGCAAACGAGCCTATTGCACAAACCGCGCCTCTGGCGCTGGAACAGTGGCGCGAAGTATTTGCAGTGCCTTAGTCACCGCTTTATCCACGCGCAGGGACCCCAATAATCTTCTCAAGCAGGTTGCTTTCCAGGTGCAGCAAACGGCGGATATTCTTGATGGTCTGCCGCGCCATACGGCGCTCAGCAACCCACGAATGACCAACCGATTAGCGCTCCCACCACCATGCCGAACGCGAACGAACTCCTGCAAATTCTGTAGCAAATTATTGATAATACTGGTTTTTCACCGACAAGCCTTGACGAACTCATTCGCGAATGCCATTGCTCCACGGCTGCTGTCCAGACTGTCTTGCTTGAATTAGAGCTTGCTGGGAAGGTGCAGCGGCTTCCGGGAAATCGCGTTTGCCGTATTTACGAGTAGGGATCAATCGTTGGCAAATAAACTGGTCATCGTGGAATCGCCCGCCAAGGCGAAAACCATCAACAAGTATCTCGGCGACGACTATACCGTCATCGCCTCTTATGGTCACATCCGCGACCTGGTGCAAAAAGACGGCTCGGTTCTGCCCGAAGAAGATTTCGCCATGCGCTGGGAACTGGGCGAGCGCGCCGAAAAAGCGGTGCGCGAAATCGCCAGTGAAGCCAAGAAGGCCAGCAGCATTTATCTTGCGAGTGACCCTGATCGCGAGGGAGAGGCTATCGCCTGGCATGTGCAGGAGGTGCTGCGCGAAAAGGGCCTAGTCAAATCCACACCCGTGCATCGCGTCACATTCAATGAAATCACCAAGGGCGCCGTGCAGGAGGCGCTGGCGCACCCGCGTGAACTCGACCAGCAATTAATTGATGCCTATATGGCGCGCCGCGCGCTGGATTACCTCGTCGGCTTTTCGCTCTCTCCGGTGCTGTGGCGCAAACTGCCTGGCTCGAAATCGGCAGGCCGCGTGCAGTCGGTCGCTCTGCGGCTGATTTGCGAGCGTGAATCCGAAATCGAGAAATTCGTCGCGCAAGAATTCTGGACGATTACCGGCACCTTCAAGAACGCGCAGCATCTCACTTTCAGCGCGCGGCTGGTGCAGCTCAACGGCAAGAAACTTGACAAGTTCGCGCTGAAGTCTGAGCCGGAGGCGACCGCCGCCACTGTCTTCCTCAACCAGCTGAACTATCAGGTCGGCGCGGTCGAGAAGAAGCAGCTACGCCGCAACCCCTACCCGCCTTTCACCACCTCGACGCTGCAGCAGGAAGCCTCGCGCAAGCTGGGCTTCGGCGCGAGCCGTACAATGCGCTTGGCGCAGCAGCTATATGAGGGCGTGGATATCGGTGGCGAGACCGTCGGTCTCATTACCTATATGCGTACCGATGGCGTTACCCTGTCGCAGGAAGCGATAACGGCGGCGCGCGGTCTTATCAGCAAGGAATGGGGCAATCAGTATCTGCCGGAGAGCCCGCGCGTTTACAAAGCGGCAGCGAAGAACGCGCAGGAAGCGCACGAAGCCATTCGCCCGACCGACGTGACACGCCGTCCGGAACAGTTACGCCATCTTGAGCCGGATATGCTCAAGCTCTATACACTCGTCTGGCAGCGCACGGTGGCTTCGCAAATGGCCAGCGCTGTACTTGACCAGGTCAGCGCCGATATCGTTGGCGGCAATCAACAGGCCGTGTTGCGCGCCGTTGGCACCACCGTGGTGTTCGATGGTTTCCAGCGCGTCTATCAGGAAAGCGACGACGACGAGCCGACGAAGACCGCGGATGGTGAAGAGCAGCGCGGCACCCGCCTACCCCCACTGCAGCAAAATGAGAGCGTCGCCAAGACCGCGATTACGCCGGAACAGCATTTCACTCAGCCGCCGCCACGCTATAGCGAGGCGAGCCTCGTCAAGCGGCTGGAAGAGCTTGGCATCGGTCGCCCATCCACCTATGCCAGCATCATGCAGGTGCTGCAGGACAGGGATTATGTGCGGCTCGACAAGAAGCGCTTTATTCCAGAAGACCGTGGCCGCATCGTTACCGCCTTTCTGGAAAATTTCTTCGGCCATTATGTCGAATATGATTTCACCGCCGCGCTGGAAAACAAGCTCGACGATATTTCTGGAGGCCGCATCGCCTGGAAAAAGGTGCTCGCCGAATTCTGGCGCGATTTCTCCGGCGCCATCGGCAACACCAAAGACCTAAAGATTACCGATGTCATCAATGCGCTTGATGAAGCGTTGGGGCCGCATTTCTTCCCGCCGCAGCATGACGGCACTGACCCACGCGCCTGTCAGGCCTGCGGCAATGGCCGCATGGGGCTGAAGCTCGGCAAGTTCGGCGCTTTCATCGGCTGCTCGAATTATCCCGAATGCCGCAACACCCGCCCGCTGGCGGTGACCGAAGGCGGGGCGGATGCGCCGCGCAATGAAGGCCCGCGTGAATTGGGCAATGCCCCGACGAGCGGAATGCCGGTAACGGTGCGCGTCGGCCCCTATGGTGCCTATGTGCAGCTCGGACCGCTGCAAACCGCAGGGCCCAGCGCCGCGCCTGCCGAGCCGCCGCCGAAAAAGAAGCGCGGCGCGAAGGCGGAAAAAGCCGCGCCGCCCAAGCGCGTCTCGCTGCTCAAAAATATGGACCCGAACCAAATTACGCTGGAGACGGCGCTGCAGCTGCTCGCTTTGCCGCGTGAAGTGGGGCCACATCCGGAGACCGGCGAGATTATTCTGGCGGGCACCGGACGCTTCGGCCCTTACCTGAAATGCGGCAGCAAATATAAATCGCTGGCGGCAGATGATGATTTGCTCAGCATCGGGCTTAACCGCGCCGTGGTGCTGCT
Source organism: Alphaproteobacteria bacterium (assembly GCA_017996055.1). Taxonomy (GTDB): domain Bacteria; phylum Pseudomonadota; class Alphaproteobacteria; order UBA9219; family RFNS01; genus JAGOHT01. The sequence goes on along the minus strand of JAGOHT010000129.1, from coordinate 3,144 downwards.
GGCCGAGCCGAGCAAGGGTCGCTTTGGCGGCGGCGCGGGCGGCGGTTCAGCCGCCAAGCAGATCGGCGAGCATCCGGAAGGCGGCATGATTACGCAGCATAGCGGGCGCTTCGGCCCCTATGTGAAGCACGGCAAGGTGATGGCGACAATTACCAAGAGCTACAATCCGGAGAGCCTGACGCTTGAGGACGCCGTGGCGATTATCGCCGCCAAGGTGGCCAAGGGCGGCACCGGCAAACCGGCGAAGGCCGCGAAGGCGACCAAGGTGGCAAAGCCCGTCGCTGAGAAAGCGGCAACGGAAAAGCCCGCGAAAGCCCCCAAGGCCAAGGCAGCGGCCAAGCCCGCCGCCAAAAAGCCGAAAGCCAAGTAAGCGCGCCAGATGACACCACCCGATGGAAACCTGCCAGAGCCGCTGCTGCATTGGCGTGCGCATCATATCCTGCTCTGCAGCAGCACATACCTCGGTAAGGGTTATACGCCCAGCTATACCGCGAATCTCGACGCCTTGATGGCGCGCATCAATGCCGCGCCGGAAGGTGTGGACGTCAAGCTGGTGGATGGGCCGGATGATTGGTGTCGCCCACTGCTGCAAGGCAAAGATGACGCAAGCAAGGCGCATCAGCAGCATTGCTTGCATCCCTCAACCACCGAGCGCGACGCACGGGCGCGGGCTGATTTAGCGCCTTTCCTGGGCTATGAACCGCAGGCGGGGAGCATTATCACGCTGAATGCAGAATTGGTGCGGGAGTTTCGCAAGGCCTTCTGGCGTTCAACGCACGCCAAGCAAACCGGTAAGGCCAAGGAATATACGGCACCGCGCACGGGCTGTCATGCCTGCAGCTGGAGTAGCCTCTGCGATGAAGTCGCGCGGCGGGTTTATCCAGAGGTCAAACTCCTGCCCCAGGCCGTGCCTAGCAAGGTGTTTCCGGTTGTGTTGGTTGCAGGGCTTCATACTCCAACGGCTGCATGATATTCACTAATATCTTCGATGCCCCCAGCAGAAGTGGTTAATGCTCGATCTCCTAATTTGTTTTTTAGTTTCAAATAATAATTGTTAGAATCGACGTGGGTTCATTAGGAGAACGGAATGTCAGACAATCGCGTTGTTGAACTGTTTAAAGACGCTAAAGCGCTTGCTACTGACCTAGTTTTAGCGCCTGTGGCCGGCTTTAAAGATACGTATGGCGCTATGCGTCGTTCTGGGAAAAACCCACTTCTATCTAGCTTAACGGCGGTTGGGTATCAGGGTCTTGTGGTATTCCCAGGCATAATGGCTATCCCAATGGGTCCCGTTGCTACAGTAGCAACGATGGCTCTATCGCATGTTGCGGCGACGATAATATGTGACGAAGGATCTGGAGTGCTCATGCCACGCACAGCCGAACGCAATGCTGCGCAGCGCCAACGTGCATTGCAGCCTACTAATACAGCTGGCTAGCGCTTGTTGACGAAATATTACTTATGTTTTGCACTTACTAGTGCGGCGCTTCCATAGTTTTCAATGCTTGATTACATAAATAGCCGCTGCCTGCAGAGCAAGCTTTGCTCCTGCAATGCATTGGCGGACAGGTGTCGATTAATCTTTCTAAACTGTCGATAACCCATGGTAAAATAACCTACAAATTTCGCTAGCCCTCTGGCGCGCAATCGGCTAAACACTATACTTCCCTGTCAATGTTAGGTTTGATTACCGGCGCGTCCGGTCGGGGTCTTATGTCCAAATTTTCGGCACCGTTCCTTATGGTGGGGTGAGTTGAACTGAGGGTTGAATAAAATGGATAGGAGTGTAGCTCAATTGGCAGAGCGTCGGTCTCCAAAACCGAAGGCTGGGGGTTCGAGGCCCTCCACTCCTGCCAATCTCAACGGCGACGCGCAGCGTCAGGAAGCAAAGCCACGCATGATACAGAAATGCATTCAGTTCGGGCGCGAGGTGCATCGGGAAATCCAGAAAATCACCTGGCCCTCCCGCCGCGAGATCGGCATCACTACGCTCCTGATTTTCATCATGGCGTCTTGCGCCGCGGTTTTCTTTTTCTTTGTCGATTGGGGCGTGAGCAAGCTCATCCGCCTCGTGCTCGGCTGGCACGGCTAATTTTTACCGAAGGAGTTTGCGATGGCGCATCGCTGGTATGTAATTCATGTTTATTCTGGCTTTGAAAAGAAGGTCGCGCAGACCATTCGCGAGCAGGCCGAGAAAAAGAATCTCGTCGAGTTCTTTTCTGAAATCCTCGTGCCGACCGAAGAAGTTGTGGAAGTGCGCCGCGGCACCAAGGTGAACGCCGAACGCAAATTCTACCCCGGCTATGTCCTCATCAAGATGGATTTGACGGATGAAAGCTGGCACCTCGTCAAGACCACGGCGAAGGTCACCGGTTTCCTCGGCGGCGGCGGCAAGCCTGCCCCGATTTCGGAAGCGGAAGCCCAGCGGATCCTGAACCAGGTGCAGGAAGGCATCGACCACCCCAAATCGTCGCTGCATTTCGAGATCGGCGAGCAAGTGCGCGTCGCCGACGGCCCCTTCGCCTCCTTCAACGGCACGGTCGAAGAAGTTGACGAAGGTAAGGCGCGCCTTAAGGTTTCGGTTTCGATTTTCGGCCGCGCTACTCCCGTGGAACTGGAGTATACGCAAGTTGAAAAAGTTGCCTGATCGCGATGAATCAGCCCAGCGCCCCTGTTGCGCGATGGGCTGAGTCCGCCCTTGTTCTGCAAGGCCTAGAACTGCTTGGTGACTTCTCGCTAGTAAGGGCAATGCCGTGGTCGCAGGTTTGGCGATTGCAGACCGCGCAGGGTGATGTGTTCCTCAAACATATGGCCTCGCTCTTCGGGCATGAGCCGCGCATTCTCCACTTCCTGAGTGAAAAACTGCACGCGCCGGTGCCGGAGATCATTGTCGATAATCCGGCGCTCCAATCCTTCCTGATGCGGGATGCTGGAGTGCCGCTGCGCCCACTGCTGCTCACCGATTACCAACCAGCGCTTGTGGTGCAAGCGCTGCGGGCCTGCGCGCGGATTCAGCAACAGGCAATCCCGCATATTGAAACGCTTCTGCAGCTGGGTGCGATGGACTGGCGGTTGCAGCGCCTGCCTGATTTATTCGTGGGCTTGCTCGATAACCAGTTGCTGATGACGGCGGAGGGCATTAGC
>JAGOHT010000128.1 GCA_017996055.1 Alphaproteobacteria bacterium | reverse complement strand
AGCTAGGTTTCTTCGCCCACGAAGTGACCATCCTCGGCACATACCCGGCACACCCGTTCCGGATGATTGGGTGATGGCTCAGGCAGCCAATAGAATTCTGGTTAGGGCTAGAGTATTTGCGCCAAGTCAATTGTTCGCAGGACTATCGAACGACAAAGCACCTTCTGGAATTACGCAAACAAATGTCGCCAGCGTAGAGCGCGTAATAGCGCGAACAAACTTATAGCGGCATCCCCGTGTCAACGCCGCGTCCCCGCACCCTATTTCCTGCTAATTCTGTCACTATAGCCGAGCGTTACTACACCCGAGAGCTGGATGATGGATTCCGAAATCACCGATACCCAAGCTTTGAACCCATAGTGATACCCACTACCGTGGTCTCCACAAGTACTCCAGCAGATCCGCCGAGAACAATTTTCGCGCACGGTACCTAAGGCCGGCAACGACGGTATCATGACGAAATATCAAGGAAATTTTTACCAAGATATGTATCATTTGAGCTTTTACGAATTCTTCAGTGCTTAGGCGCAAGATTAAGTCATCGCTAGCAGACAACCGAGGGAACCGCATTGTGTGGAACCCCGGCTGATGTGGAGAACACAATGGTCGAGAGCGTCGCCGGTTCCGTCGTCGGAAGCCAACTGCAGAATGTGCGCAGTTCGGTCCTTGCTTTGAAAGTCGATAAAGAGGTCAGCGACGCCACAGTGCGCGCGATCACTGAGAATGCTACGCCTGACCGCGAACCGCCGCCAAGCGGCCGTGGCCGTGTCGTCGATCTCAAGGTTTAGCGTCAGGGTTTTCCGTAAGAAGCAGACCCAAGAATTACGCGAGCCGCTGGAATTCCGCCTGTTGTCCGCTGCAGTTATGTGCAGCCGGTATCTAATCGTGACAGTAGACTGCTAAGACAACTTTTCTATCCACACTGCCGACCGCGCTCAGCGCCAGCCGCCAGCTGCGATAAGCCAGCTATTCCGCATCGCTCCACGCATAGGTGTAGTAGCTGCCGCCTGACCCAGAAGCTCATGATTAATGCGTCTTTTCTGACGTCAATAAAAGGGTTTGAGGCTGCACAGCTCGCCGAGACCGCTGGCACGAGGCGCGAACAAATCGCCAAAATCAAGAGCGGAGCCCGCCTCCCAGGCAGTCTGATGGCAGTAACTGGTCTGGCTTGATCGGCTCAGCAACCTATGACGACCGCCCGGCAACTTTTCAGTTTGAAACTACGGCAAGCCTAGGCTTTCCGCATGGCAACCGAAGGGGAGGCTCCTTCTCGAGCGTCACAGCAGCTAGGGGACTACGCTTATTTGGTCCTGTTGCCCGCCTCAAGGTGACAAGTACTACGCGGCTCCGCCCGCTATGCCCTGGTGCGGCCATGTGTCAATCCACGTCTCGGCAGTCTGGTTCTACTTGGCTTACTGATACTGGCTGGCAATATGGCTGGTTCATGGCGAGAAATAAGTAATCCCTACGCTCGCAACCGCTCGGATGTAGCGACAAAATCAATCCGTGCATACTTTGTCCGCCGTGCGTGCCTTCACGGTGCCGTGTGGCGGCGAATAGAGCCAATCATCGTTCAGCCAAGATTCCAAACCACGAGAATCGGCGCGCTTTTATAATTCTTAATGTATTGTCTGATCGCACGCTTTCATAAAAGCGCTCTAAGTTTCACTAGGCATGCATCGCGATTGGGCACACAGTCTGCCGCCAGCCACCATTCTTCTACCCTATGCAGGAGCGCCCCCAACGCCGGTGATGGTGTCAGCCCCAGCGCCAGTGCATCTTGCCCGCTCAAGGGAAAGCGCGGCGATGCCCATGCGGCGATGCGCTGCAGCAACGCAGTTAGTTCGACACCATCAACCGCCACCTGCAGCAGCACCCTATCCCGAGCATAAGCCACACCGTGGCGATACAGAATCGCGCTGAGATTGGCGCTGTTCACCGCAAGCTCAGGTTGACACAATGCCAGAACCTGCTGCAGCTCAGCATTGCTCAGCCGCAGCGCGGCCAGCAACACCGGTTCGAGCAAGGCTTCCGCGCGTGGCAGCAACGCGGCAAAGCGCAGCGCAAAACCTGCTTGCGCCCCTTCAGGAAGTACCAGCAGCGCCGTAAGATGTTCGAACGCTAATGTCAACGGCACGACTTGCCCCAAAATGCCTTGCGTCTGCATCAAAGCCAGTATCGGAACTGGCTGCGATGCCAGCAAAAGTTTACGCCATTCCTGGGTCACCCTTTCGCGCGATAAAGTCGCCAATTGGGGTGCCGCCGCCGTACAGGCGGCAAGACCGGCAGCGTTAATCTCGCCCCGCCCATATATGGCAAAGAGGCGGAAGAAGCGGAGTATGCGTAAATAGTCTTCGTCAATGCGCGCCACGGGATCACCGATAAATCGAATTCGCCCAGCCACAGCATCGGCAAATCCGTTGCAGAAATCATATATCTGCCCATCAGCACCCACATAAAGCGCATTGCAGGTAAAATCGCGCCGTGCTGCATCCTCTGCCCAGGCGTCGGTATAGGTAACCGTGGCGCGCCGCCCGTCCGTACTCACATCGCGGCGTAGGCTAGTAACCTCATAGCCTTGCCCATCAATGACCGCTGTCACCGTACCATGGGCAAAACCGGTGCGTACCACCTTGATACCCTCGCTGCGGAGAATAGCCTCGGACTCCTCCGGCGCACGATTGACGGCCAGGTCAATATCGCCGACCGGCACGCCCAATAAACTATTGCGCACCGCGCCACCGACCACGCGGGCCTCCGCCCCCGCCGCGGCAAAAACGGCGAAAAGCAGCTGCAGATTCGGCGCGAAGAGCCAGGGCTGGGCGTCGGGTGTCAAACGGTCAGGATTTTGCGGATCGGTCATGCTAGAATTGTAACCATATCGCAATCATTCGGCAGTAGGTATTTGTGCTTTCGTCGCACATAACTTTCCCAGCTAGCCAAGCGGTTAGCCGCTTCCCGTTTGCCCTGCCGATTGCTATGCTGCCGCCCTAATTTGCCAGAGGAGTTGCCGTGACCCTGACAACCGCGCCCGCCGCACCAACCGCCAATCCTGAACTAGTGCAGGAACTGGAACAAGCCGCCGCGAAACTGCGCGCTGCGGAGGCCCAATTGCAGAAAGCGATCTTCGGGCAAGATCGGGTTATCCGCCAGTGCCTCTCTGCCATGCTGGCGGGCGGCCATGTTCTGCTCATCGGTATGCCTGGTGTGGCGAAAACCCGCCTCGTAGTCGCGCTCGGCCAGGTGCTGGGGCTGAATAACCGCCGCGTCCAGTTCACCCCAGATTTGATGCCCTCCGACATCCTCGGTGCCGAAGTTTTGGAAGAGGCCGATTACGGCAAAAAGCAGTTCCGCTTCATCCAAGGCCCCGTCTTTACCCAGCTGCTGATGGCAGACGAAATCAACCGCGCCAGCCCGCGCACCCAGTCAGCCTTGCTGCAGGCAATGCAGGAACGCCAGGTAGCGGTCGCCGGACAGAACCGCTCACTGCCGGAACCTTTTCACGTCCTTGCCACGCAAAATCCGGTCGACCAGGAAGGCACCTATCCCTTGCCGGAAGCGCAACTTGACCGTTTCCTGCTGCAGGTGGAAATGCGTTACCCCGATCTGGCCGCCGAGCGTCACATGCTCATCGCCACCACCGGCAGCGCTGAAGCGACACTCAGCGTCTGCCTGACAGCGGAAGAGCTTAAAGCCTTCCAGAAACTGGTGCGCCGCATGCCGCTCAACGACCAGCTGGTTGATGGAATTCTGAAGCTTGTGCGTATGGCGCGGCCGGATTCGACCGAAGACGCATATATTAAGCAGCATGTCAGCTGGGGGCCGGGGCCGCGCGCTTCACAGGCCTTGAGTCTGGTTTGCCGCGCCCGCGCGCTACTGGAAGGCCGCCTCGCCCCGTCCATGGACGATGTCTTGCACCTGCTGCCGTCGGTCTTTCAACATCGTATCGCGCTCAATTTCGCCGCCCGTTCCGAGGGCGTCACAGTAGCGGGTATCATTGAACGGCTACGGCAAAGTGTGAGCGCGTGATCCTGGGCAGCGCATGAGAACCCTAATCTGGTCACGAGCGGTCGTGCCAGGCCGTTGTTCGCCGAACAACGATGGACATACAACCATCGCTGGACTCGGCAAACAAACGGCGCAGGCACAGAGCGAGAGATAATGATGTCAACTTTCAACAACCAATCCACATAATGTCAGCGCTTTCGTCGCTCAAGCAAGCTTTCCGCCACAGTCATGCCGCTACCCAGTTGGCAGGCAGTCTGCCAGCGTTGCTACTGGCAGCAGAGCGCGTCGCGGCGCAAGTGCAGATGGGCGTGCATGGGCGGCGGCGCGTTGGACAAGGCGAGAGTTTCTGGCAATTCCGGCGCTACCAACCCGGCGACGATGCTGCCCGCATCGATTGGCACAGCTCGGCGCGCAGCCAGCACACATTCATCCGCGAGCATGAATGGGAAGCGGCGCAAACCCTGCTCCTCTGGGTTGACCACACGGCATCGATGGATTGGCATAGCGGCAAGCAGCTGCCGACTAAACTATTTCGCGCACGCGTGTTGACGCTAGCGCTGGCACGTTTGGCGCTCGACGCTGGCGAACAGGTTGCGCTGCTAGATGCACCACAACGGCGCTTTCGCGGCAAGAACACCTTGCCCGATCTTGCTCATGCGCTGCTCCATACCTCGCCCACGCCAACGCCGCCCGCGCACGCGCTGCCACGCTTTGCCCATATCGTGGTGATGAGCGATTTTCTCAACCCGCTGACAATGTGGCGCAAGCAGTTTGCGGTGTGGGCGGAGCAAGGCTGCCACGGGCAGCTGGTGCAGATACTTGATCCCGCTGAAATTAACCCTCCCTGGCAAGGACGGCTATTGCTGGAAAGCGGCGAGGATGAGAGCAAACTCTTAGCGCCCCGTTTTGAAAGCTGGCTGGAACCTTACCGCGCCCGCCTCGCCGAACAGCGCGCGACGCTCGCCCAGCTGGCGCGCGCCATGGGCTGGGGCTTCATGGGGCACGCAACTAGCCAGTCGCCGCAAAAAGCGCTCGAACGGCTCTATGGTGCCAGCGCGGCACAAGCGCAAGGACGGCGCTGATGACGCGATGACTGGCTTAAGCACATTATTTGCAGCTTGGGGTGGGTTACAATTTCTGTCCCCGTTGGCACTCTGGGCGTTTTTGGCGCTGCCGCTGCTCTGGTGGTTGTTGCGGCTGACGCCGCCTGCGCCCAAACGTTTGATCTTTCCCGCGCTCATCTTGTTGCGCGACTTGCCACCGCTAGCGCAAAGCCCGGCGCATACGCCCTGGTGGCTGCTAGTGCTTCGCCTGCTGATATTGAGCCTCCTTTTTTTGGGGCTTGCCCGCCCGGTTCTGACACCAAATTCACAACTCCCCGGCCGTGGTCCACTTGTGCTCATCATCGATAATGGCTGGGCGGCAGGCGATGTCTGGCCACAATGGCAAGCCAGCTTCATGAGCCTATGCCGTCAGGCCGAGCGCGAACAACGCACAGTATTAATTGTGCCCACCGCACCAACAGAACAAAGCGGTACGCTCAACCCAATCGGCCCCGCTCCGGCACTCACCACTTGCCCGTCACTGACCAAGGTGCAGCCGCATCCCTGGCCGACAGATCATGGCGCCGCGCTCAAGCTTTTGACCGAGCAGCAACGCCGCCAGACCATTTTTTGGTACAGTGATGGGTTACGCGGACAAGACACCGAAACTTTGTACCGTGCTTTACAGTCCGGTGGCGACCTGACGCTCTATCGTGAAGAGAAACCGCGTTATCTGCTGCAAGCCGCGCCGTTGAGTGGGTCGACACTCCGTCTTAATGTGACGCGCGCTGACCCTTCAGAGACCGCCTCTGTGCTAGTGACGGCGCTTGACAAGCGCAATCAAACCATTGGCCTGGCGCAAGGCAATTTTAAGCCGCGCGATAAAACCCTAACCATCAGCTTTGATCTGCCGGGTGCAGTCCGTAACCAGGCCGCACAGCTGGTCTTGCAGGATAATCATCATGCAGGGGGAGTCTGGCTGCTTGATGGCAGCAGCGCGCGTCATAATGTCGGGCTCATCGGCGACGAGATCAGCCGGCAGGACCAACCTCTACTCAACGGGCTGCATTATCTGGAGCGCGCACTCAATGAGCGCAACGATGTCAGCACCGGCACGGTCGCCAGTCTCATTGAGAAACATGCAGCGGTGATTTGCAACACCAATGAAAAGCCACTGCTCACGACCGAGCAAAGCACGCTTGCCTCCTGGGTCGAGCAAGGCGGCGTGCTCGTCCAGTTCGCTGGCGCAGCGCTCGAGCAGACTTCGCCGCTGCTGCCAGCGCCACTGCGCCAAAACCGGCGCGACCTTGGCGGCATATTCAGCTGGGCGAAACCGCAGGGGATGCAGCCTTTCCCAGCCAATACCCCTTTTTCCGGGCTGGCTTTACCCGCCGATGTCAGCGTCAGCCAGCAGCTCTTGGCCGAC
>JAGOHT010000127.1 GCA_017996055.1 Alphaproteobacteria bacterium | reverse complement strand
GTTAAAGTGTTTTCGTATATATAGATCGTGGACGCCCCGGATTTTCTTCCCCTTGCGCAAGCATGGATCAGATGCCGGGGTTTCTTTTTACCCAAATTTTTGAAATTCTGAAAACCATCTCTCATAATTCTGGCCCTCCGCTGGAATGTGAATTTCCTCCCCACTTCTGAAAATACTGTTTCCAGGTGATTTTGCCTTCGCAAGCGGCGACAAAATCCAGCCATTGCTGCTCACACATTCCTGACGGCTTTCCCCCTGTGCTTTGGCGAGTCGTCAGTTGAGGCTGAATACTCTGGTGTGTAGTTGTGCCGGTTGGCAGACTGATTTTGATGCCCGGCCAATACCCCAAAGGACGTGTTGGTTGGTTCGGTGCGATGTGGTGCTTGCTACCGCCTGCCTTTGCGACTGCTCTGGCCGGATTTGTGATTCTCCGATGGTAACTGCCGTTGGCGGCTCTACCGCGTTTTGAAATAGGCTTTTTCAGTCCTAATTCTCGCTCCATTTCTCTGGCAACGATTTTGGACTGTTTTTTGTGCATATAGGGATAATGCGGTTTGCCGGTGAACATATTCACGCGGTTCCATATGACGTGAAAATGCTGCCGTCCGTCTTTGATATGCTCCACGATTACTCTTTGATGCTGGCCGTGGGTGTAGCCGTATTGTTCCTCCAACCGTTCGCAAATGCGGCTTACCTGTAGGTCGGTTAAGCATTCTTCCTTCATCGGGTTAATGCTGACATGGTGCAGCGGCTTCTTAACCTTCGTGCCGTCCGCTACCGCCCACATGGCCTTGAAAGCTTCGTCCAGGTTCTTGACGTGCGGATCGCTCATTTCGACCAGCCGGACTTTCTCGTTCTCGCCTTGGGCTTTGAGGTAAGCGGCGGCGTCCCTGAATCCACCCCGGATGTGCGACTTAATAATCATGGGGCGGCCTCCGTCCGGCTAAAGCCGTCTGGATATGCTCCATGACCATGAACAGGGGCAGGCGTTGCCGGTCGGCGGTGGCTAGGGCGGACTCCGCCGATAGCAGGCCACGGTTCACGTTTCTGGCAAGCTGGTTAAGATTGTTCCCCTGTGCGGCCAATTCGACATAAAGCTTGAGCAGCGCGTCACGCATCCATGAGGGCGGCTTTTCAATGTAATCCTCGCCAAGCGCCTTTGCCCGGATGTAGGCGTTAACCGTCATGTCCAGTTCGGCGGCTTTGGTGCGAATCAAGTCTAATTCCCCTGGCCTCAGTCTCAGGCCGTGGGTGCAATGGACATTCTGCTTCGGGGGTCTGGGGCGCAGTCCCGCCGTCGAGTGAGGTGCGACACCATGTGCAACAGGGTGTGCGACAGAACTCGCAACTTGCGCATAGCTTTTTCTAAAATTGGGTTTTGTTATCTCTTTTGCTGCTGCTCTGAAAACGGCTTTTTTGGCGGCGACAACAGCGGCAGAGAAAGGGGTTATAGCCTCGCCAAAAGTTGGGCAGTCATTTTGGAAACCCGCAGAAACGCTGGAGTTTAAAAAGCTAGCTTTTTGCCCAACTGTGATAGAAACTAAAGGACAATTCGGGACTGGGGGACTGAGGGCCGTGGGTTCAAATCCCGCTACTCCGACCATTTTCATTCCCGGCGAATATGAGGAATGAAAATGATGTAGTCAGCGTTGAACCGACGGCAAAAAGATATGGCGGTTCACAATATTGCCACAGAAATTTTCTCCATGCGAAAAAATATTGGTCCGCGTAAGATGCTCCCTACGCCAACCAATCAGCCTCTAGCGAAAATCCTTACGAAAGGCGATGGCTGCTTCGCGGCAGCGCGCGGCGTCAAAATCAGGGCGCTGGCTGAAAACCGCCATCCGGCCATGAATGCCTACCAACTGGCCAAATTCGGTAATCGGCGCATATTCCGGACGGCTGGTATAGTCATCCACCAGAATACGGCTTTGGCTCTTGGGTGGCAGATGCGCGAGGCTTTCCAGCGCGCAGGCGACGCGGAAGCGCCCATCGATGAGCACCGTGTCCGGAACAATCTGCTCTCGTTGCAAGACGGCCCACGGCGCGGTGGGGTAGCGTCCCCAGTGCTCCACACGCTCCGGTGTCGGCCACTTGACGAGCGGGTTACCCCAGCGAGTCGTGATGCCGATATTCGCGTGGATGAATTCTGCCAGTTGCGGCCGCAGCTGCAGTTGCTGGAGTTTATCTTGCACTGCTTGCAAAAAGCTTTTGTCGCTTTCAACACTCACGATGATCGGAGTGGTCTTTGCTGCCAGAACGGTTGAGCCGCCGCTGCCAAATTCAAGATAGCTGCGCGAGCCAGTCAGCGCGTGGGTGAGGATGGCTTTGCCAAGAGGGTCAAGAAACGGTTCATCACCGATAGTGAATCCGTGGGTCACTTTATGGGCATAGAACAGCGCATCACCGACAACTTCCTTAACGGCGTCCGGCGCAAACTTTTTCGCGGCATTAATAATGCAACGCATGGCTTTGCCCTGTGGTGTGCCGCGCCAAATCGCGGCAAGCTGGCAGCATAACCACATAAGACCCAGGTGGCAAAACTGCCTTATAGTTGCGTAGGGATATCAGTAGGCTAGGGGGCTAGCTGGCGGCCTTCATGACGTCAAAACCGACGATTTTACTGATGGCGGCGGCGATTTGCGGCAGGGCGCACGGCTTATGCAAAATCGTCACCGCACCGACTTGACGGCAGACATCCAGCATCATTTCATCCTGCTCGCCGGTCAGCATGAGGATGGGAATGCCCAGCATTTTTAGCTTTTCATCGCGGCGCATGGTGTTGATGAATTCGGTGCCACCACCATTATCCATATAGAGATCGCAGAAGATGAAATCTGGCGGAGTTTTAGTGGTGCGTAGCAGATCGAGCGCCGCATTGCCGCTGTTCGCCTCCAGCGTCTGGTTGATGCCAAGCTGTTTCATCGCGCCGCGCACGATGGAGCACATCATCGGCTGATCGTCGATAACCATGGCGACAAGATTTGCAGTGTTGCTCATGCGGATACCAGCTGAAAAGTTGCAGAGAGCAGGATGGGGCGAATAGGTTAAAAAACAACTAAAAGTGGTGTTGCTCGCAACAACCTATTCAAATCGTATTAGCTTTAGGGGCCACCGAGCGCCTGGGTGATGAAGCTGTCCACTTGACGTGTATAGACCGGGTCCTCGCCCAAATCCTTGCTGATGCTGCCATGCCCCTTATCTTGAGGTGCCAGGATGGCTTGCACGCCAAGCCCCTTTGCCTTTCTGACAAACTGTTCAGACTGAATACAGGGCTTGTCGCCGCGCCGCTCTGAACAGACCACTAGCATCGGCGTCGCCGTCGGCGCGAGCTGCTGCAGCGGCGAGGCCGCGCGCCACAAAGTTTCATCGCTGCCAAAAGCCTTGTCATAAAACCTGGGATGATGCTTCTGCATCGTGCTGACAATATCCATCGCGGCACTATCGAGCACTACGGTGCCGCGCCAGCGCTGCGCGCCATCCTGCGCGGCGAGGGCAGGGTTAGCACCTAGTAGCCCGACAAGATGCGCGCCCGCGGAGTGCCCCATGATGATGACCTGGTGCGGGTCGCCGCCCCATTGTGGCAAGTTGCGTTGCACATAGGCGATGGCCTTGGCGACATCGTGCGCTTGTTGTAGTGGATTAGCTTCTGGCACCAGACGATAATTGACCGAGACGAAGATATAGCCTTTGCCTTCGCCCCAGTATGTGAGCTTGTTGGCGGTGACGCCGCTATTGCCCTTATCGCCTATGAACCAGGCACCGCCATGCACCATGATGATCGTCGGGGCATTATGCGGCGCGCGCGGCAGGTAGACGTCCAGCTTCTGCTTGTCTGCGCTACCATAGGCAAGATCTGCCAGCCTTTTGGCCCCGGCTGGCGCCCAGTCTTCACTAGCAATACCCAGACCGTGCGAACCAACCTGGCTGTGCTTATGTCCCTGCAGCCGGTCGCGCAGAAAGCCGCTTGTGGCGGGCTGCGGCAGGCAAAGCAGCACCAGGCTAAGCAAAACGGGGAGTATCCTGGCGAAATTTAACGTCATCCATCTACCCGTGATTTGCTGTAAGCATCTGGCATAGCGCCATAAATCGCCCTACCCACCCTTTGTTACGTGCAGAACTCCGCTATCCGTCGCGCTCCGGGCTTGGCAAGCACTAAGGGAAGCGTTTATACCAAGGCCATGAATTATCACATTGCGGCATTCTACCAATTTACGTCAATCGCCGACTGCGCGGCACTCCGCGCGCAGTTGCTAGCGGCTTTTGCGCCGCTCGAGCTCTGCGGCACGCTGCTGATTGCGCCAGAAGGCATCAATGGCACGCTGGCTGGTAAGGGGCAGCAACCCGTTGAGCAGATGCTCACCATTCTGGCGCAGACCTCCGGAATGTCGCTAAGCGAGGTGAAGTTTTCAGAAGCAAGCGAGAAGCCTTTCAACAAGCTCAAGCTGCGGCTGAAGCGCGAGATTATCACCTTCCAGCAGCCGCAGGCCGACCCTAACAAGATCGTTGGCACATATGTCACGCCGAAGGACTGGAACAAGCTCATTGCTGATCCAGACGTGACTGTGCTCGATACGCGCAATCTCTATGAGACGGCCATCGGCACCTTTGCTGGGGCAGTTGACCCGCAGATTGCCCAATTCACCGACTTCGCCGCTTACGTGCGGAGCAAGCTCAATCCAGCTAAGAATAAGAAAATTGCAATGTTCTGCACTGGGGGCATCCGTTGTGAAAAGGCCTCAGCCTTCATGCGGGCAGAGGGATTTGAAGAAGTCTATCATCTCAAAGGCGGCATTCTGAAATATCTCGAAGAAGTCGCGCCTACGGAAAGCCTGTGGCACGGCGCCTGTTATGTCTTCGATAAGCGCGTGGCGGTCGAGCATGGGCTAAAACCCGGGGCCTATAGCATGTGCTTTTGTTGTGGCTACCCGCTGACCACCGAGGACCAGGCACATCCGCGCTATGAGGCTGGCGTCTCCTGTGCCCATTGTCATGATTTAAGTTCGGAGGCGGACAAAGCGCGTTTCCGCACACGACATCAGCAAATGACGCGACAGGATGCAAGCCTGCACGGCAACCACCAAGCATGAGCGACGCGATAATCGTCTATGTTTGCTGCAAGGATAGCGCGCAGGCAGAGTGCATAGCGACCGCTGCCGTCGAGGAGCGGCTTGCGGCTTGTGCCAACATCATCCCGGGAACGCGTAGCATATATCGTTGGGAAGGCAAGACTGAGTCCACGCAGGAAGTCGTGTTGCTGCTAAAAACCCAGGCGGTGCATTTTGAGGCTTGCGCAGCTCTGGTACGCCGACTTCATAGCTATGAGGTGCCCTGCATCGTTGCGCTACCAATTGAGAAGGGTACGCCGGATTTTCTGGGATGGCTCAAGGAGCAGACCCAGCTAAGTGAAGACCGGCCATGCCTATAAAAGTTGGCGCTTATCGAAATTCTCGAATAATTTCGATATTGCCGATGATATTATCGTTCATGGCCTCAACAGCTTCCGCAGGAATCCACCATTCTGTGTGTGCGGTTCCGCCGACCTGTTTGATGGGGTAATTGTCCATGAAGCTCTTTTTGACGAAGAAACGCGTGACGTAGCCAGAACCGCTCGCGTGCACATTCCAGTCTCGTGCGATGCTACAAGCATAGTCCTCGTTTGTAACTGGATAGAAAATTGGTTGTTCGGGTAGGCGTGGGGGCCACCTTTTGAAGCCACTTGCCTGCAGCAGTTTTATTTCATCAGGCCCAGTCGGTCGATAGAGCGTCACGCAGTCTATGGTCGCGCGCAGCAAAGCCACACAAGCGCGCGCACGGTGCGATAGGCTGTTCTTCTGTTCGGCACTCATTTCGGCGAAAGTCCGGTTTTCGCCATCGGGCACGAACATCGGGTCATATCCGAACCCATGATCACCACGCGGTGGCCAGACCAGCGCGCCAGGAACTTTGCCTTCGAAAACACGTTCAGTGCCATCGGGCCAGCATAGTGCGAGCACACTGACAAAGGCGGCGGTGCGGTCTGTCTTACCTTCCAACAGAGTTTCAATCCGCTGCATAGCGACGGCAAAATCTTTTAAAGGGCCAGCCCAACGGGCAGAATAAATACCAGGCGCGCCAGCAAGTGTGGTGACGGCTAGCCCGGAGTCATCCGCTAGGGCTACGTAGCCAGCTGCCGTAGCAGCGGCGCGTGCTTTCAAAAGTGCATTGGCAGTGAAGCTATCGCCGGTTTCTTCCGGCTCAGGCAGGCCAAGCTCTCCCGCGCTCACCAACTGCAAGGCAAGCGGCGCGAGGAGTGCCGCGAATTCCGGTATCTTCCCACGATTATGGGTCGCAATGACCAGCTTATCGCCAACCTTAAGCCGATACGCTGAGCTCATTTCTGGGTTGGCGACACAACTATCGTTGGCACATCTTTAGGGGCTGTCGTAGTGGCGAGCGGCTGAGGCGTAGGCGGCGTCGCGGATGGCACTGCCTCAACAGCGGCGGGCGGTTTCTCCGGCAGGGATTCAAGCATCGCCTTCACTTCGGGCGCAACCTCAGGTGGTGCCGA
>JAGOHT010000126.1 GCA_017996055.1 Alphaproteobacteria bacterium | reverse complement strand
TCGCCCTCGGTTCAGCCCTGTGCCAGAAACTGCTGCAGGGTGTGCTCTCCACGCAGTTTGTACCGCTGGGTGCACTTGGTATGGCACTGGGGGCTTTCGCACTCTATGGCACGAGCGGTGCCTTTGCCTGGTCGTCGGAGAGCCACTCATTCTGGGATTTCATCGCCTTGCCGATGGGCTGGCTCATTCTTGCCAGCATGTTTGTCATCGCCTTCTTCGGCGGCATTTTCAGCGTGCCGCTCTATGTTTTGTTGCAGGTCAAAAGCCCGGAAAGCGCCCGTGCTCGCATCGTCGCCGCGAACAACATCGTCAATTCTGTATTGATGGTCTTGTCATCCGCTTATATCGCCGCTGTACTGGCTCTCGGCGGCACGATGCATACGATTTTCTGGCTCACTGGAGCGCTTGGCCTCTGCGTCACGCTCTATAGCTGCCTCTTGCTTCCGCAGGCGCTGACCAAAAGCCTGTTCCGCATCATCCTGCAACTCGCTTATAAAGTAAAGCTGCACGGCGCGGAGAACGCGCTGCCGGAAGGGCAGAAGGCGGTCTATGTCGTCAACCACCTCTCCTTTATCGATGGCTTACTGGTCGGCGCCTTCCTGCCCGGTCGCCCCATCTTCGCGGTCAATACGCATATCACGCGCTTCTGGTGGGCGAAGCTGTTCCTAGCGCTCGTCGATTACCGCGCCATCGACCCAACCAATCCACTCGCACTCAAGACGCTCATCGCCAGCGTCAACACCAACCGCGCGCTGGTGATTTTTCCGGAAGGGCGGTTGACCCAAACCGGCGCGCTGATGAAAGTCTATGAAGGCCCTGGTCTCATCGCCGAAAAAACGGGCGCACCGATTGTGCCGGTGCGGCTTGACGGCGTGCAATATACCCCCTTCTCCAAACTACGCGGCAAATTCCGCCTGCGCTGGTTCCCGCAAGTTACCATCACAATACTGTCGCCACTGCAGCTCAATCTGCCTGCGGAGTTGGCTGGGCGCGCCCGCCGCCAGGCGGCGGCTGACCGTCTCTATCGCATCATGTCGGACATGATGTTCGCGACCGCGCCCTATGATGCGACGCTGTGGCAGAGTCTGCTCGACGCCGCCAAGATGCATGGCAGCAAGACCGTTATTCTAGAAGACATCAACCGCAAACCCCTGACTTATGGCGGGCTGGTCACCCGCGCGCTGGCGCTGGGGCGCGAGCTGTGCCACGGCTCCGCCGCGGGCGAGAAGCTCGGCGTGCTCCTGCCCAACAGCAACGGCACAGCGGTGAGCTTCTTCGCGCTACAGGCCTATGGTCGCGTCCCCGCCATGCTCAACTATACGTCGGGACTCAGCAATCTACGCGCCGCGCTGCTAGCCGCCGAGGTAAAAACCATCATCACCAGCCGTCGTTTCATCGCCGCGGCCAAACTGGGCACACTGCTGGATGGTCTGGCCACGGAACGCCGCATCCTCTTCCTTGAAGATTGCAGCACACGTATCGGCCACTTCGCCAAGCTGCACGCGGCCCTGCTCACCCCTTTCGCCCGTCACTGGCATCGTCGCCATGCTGTGACGCCAGATGCGCCCGCCGTCGTGCTCTTTACGTCAGGCTCAGAGGGCGTGCCGAAAGGCGTGGTCTTGAGCCACCGCAATATCCTCGCCAACCGGCAGCAGCTGGCGGCACGCATCGATTTCAACGCCGCCGATATCGTCTTCAATGCTTTGCCGCTCTTCCACTCTTTTGGCTTAACGGCAGGATTCCTTCTCCCCGCGCTGTCCGGCGTCCGCAGCTTTCTCTATCCGTCACCGCTGCATTACCGCATCGTGCCGGAGCTTTGCTATGACGTGAACGCCACCATTCTCTTCGGCACTGATACTTTCCTCACCGGCTATGCCCGCATGGCACATCCTTATGATTTTTATAGCCTGCGCTATGTCTTCGCTGGAGCTGAGAAGGTGCGCGATGTCACGCGTCTCAGCTGGGCGCAGAAATTCGGCCTGCGCATTCTTGAAGGCTATGGTGCGACCGAAACCGCGCCAGTGCTCGCCATCAATACGCCGATGGCGCTCCGTCCCGGCTCGGTCGGGCAGCTCCTGCCTGGCATCACTGCAAAGCTTGAGGCTGTGCCGGGGATTACCGACGGCGGCAAGCTGTGCGTCAAAGGGCCGAATATCATGCTGGGATATCTCAAGACCGATAAGCCGGGTGTGCTGCAACCACCGGAAGATGGCTGGTATGACACCGGCGATATCGTGACGCTCGATGCTGATGGCTTTGTGACCATTATCGGACGCGTCAAGCGCTTCGCCAAAATCGCGGGCGAAATGGTCTCGCTGGGCGCGGTCGAGCAATTCGTGCAACCGCTACTCGCAGCGGAAAAGCAAGTCGCCGTTGTCGCCATCCCCGATGAGCGTAAGGGCGAGCAGCTCATTCTCTTCACTACCGATGCCGCGCTGACCCGCGAAACCTTGGCTGCAGCGGCACGAACGGCGAACCTCCCCGAGCTGATGGTGCCGCGGACGTTGTATGTTCTTGAAAAACTGCCCGTGCTGGGTACTGGCAAGATTGACTATGTCCTGGCCAAGGAGATGGCCAGCGAGCGCGCCGCCGCAAAACTAGGTACTGCCATTACTCAGGAAGAAGCTGCACCAGCAGAACATCAAAATTGATGCGTCATTCACTATTTTAATAATGAGGAGGTGTCTGCCGTGGTTGAAAATACTGATCGCCGTCCGCTCAAAACGCGTCAACAAGGCTGGGCTCACGGGCTAGCGCATCGCATCGTCGCTTGTGGCATAACGCCCAACCAGATGTCCGTCGGCGGCATCATCATGGCGCTGTTTGGTGTCGGCGCTTTCTGGTACGCCGAAACGCTGCCCCCA
This sequence comes from Alphaproteobacteria bacterium, assembly GCA_017996055.1. Taxonomy (GTDB): domain Bacteria; phylum Pseudomonadota; class Alphaproteobacteria; order UBA9219; family RFNS01; genus JAGOHT01. The sequence continues at coordinate 3,722 of JAGOHT010000126.1, read as the reverse complement.
GACCAGGTTGCGCTGCCGATGTTTCTGGCAGCCGTTTGTATCCAACTGCGCCTGCTGGCCAACATGCTCGATGGGTTAATGGCCGTCGAAGCCGGTAAAAAAACGGCGACGGGCGCGCTCTATAATGAGCTGCCCGATCGTTTGGCGGATATCCTCTTTCTTGTTGCGGCGGGCTATGCAGCCGGTTGGCTGACGGGAGGCTGGATTGCCGCGTTGGCAGCTGTGTTGACAGCCTATGTGCGGGCGCTTGGTGGCGCGCTTGGTTTTACGCAGGATTTTTGCGGGCCGATGGCTAAGCCGCATCGCATGTTCACCCTGACGCTGGGGTGCCTACTTGCGACCGGGTTTCCCTATCAGACCGTCTTAGGCATGACGCTCGCGGTGATTATCGTCGGCTCCATTATCACAACTGCGCGCCGCACCATCCACATCGCCCATCAGCTGGCGGCGCCCCATGCTTGAGGCTTTGCTCATCGGCTTGACGCGCCTGTTTACGGGCGTGGTGGCACGCAGCCAGGGAGCACAGTTTGATTCTCTGCAGCAGACGATTTATTATGCCAACCACACCAGCCATCTTGATGCGTTAGTCATCTGGAGCGTTTTGCCACGCAGTCACAGACGGCATACACGCGCTGCGGCTGCTCATGATTACTGGTGGCGCTCGGCCTGCCGCCGCTATCTGGCTGAAAAGATCTTTCATGCTGTTCCGGTCATGCGCCAATGCACTCCCGGCACCGACCCATTGCAATCCCTGCGCACCGCGCTCGCTGACGGCGACAGCATGATTTTTTTCCCGGAGGGCACCCGCGGCACAGGAGGCAACATCCAGCCGTTTCGCAAAGGTCTCTATCATCTGGCGCTCGCCCGTCCGCAGGCCCAGCTCGTCCCAGTTTACATTGATAACCTGAATCGGGTTCTGCCCAAGGGAGAATTTCTCCCGGTTCCGATTATCTGCAGCCTTACTTTTGGTCCCGCCCTGATGCTGGCGGTCGGAGAAAATCGCGACGCATTCCTGCTGCGCGCCCAAACTGCGCTGGAGGCGCTGGCTCACCATGCTGCTGCTTAACGACCAGCATTTCCAAATCATCCTCGGGCTCTTGCTCGGCCTGCTACTTTTGGCAAGCCTGGTGGGATATTGGTTGACGCGCCACCCGAAACAACCTGGTTCCACGGCCGTCATCGCCAACCTGAATGCCAGAATCAAAGCATGGTGGGTAATGATTGTGGTTTTCCTGCTGGCGCTGCTCTGCGGGCCACTGGGCACGATCATACTGTTCGGCTTTATCTCGCTGCTGGCGCTGCGCGAGTATCTCGCCCTCTCGCCAACGTTGCGCAGTGACCACCGTGTCTTGCTTTGGCTGGTCTTTTTTGTCCTGCCCTGCAATTACACACTCATCGCGACGCGCTGGTACGGATTCTTCATCGTCTTTATTCCGGTTTATGCTTTCCTCGGCCTGCAAATTCGCGCGGCTATAACTGGCGCGACGGATTCTTTTCTGGATCGCACCGCCCGGATTCAGTGGGGCATGATGATGACCATCTATTGCGTCAGTCATGTGCCGGCTTTGCAGATGCTCGATATTCCTGGCTACAGCGCAGCAGGCAATAACCCCAAGCTCATGCTGTTTCTCGTCATCGTGGTCCAGGCCAGCGATGTCTGCCAATACATTGTTGGCAAGCTCGCCGGGCGGCATCCAATTGCGCCGCGGGTAAGTCCCAATAAAACTGTTGAGGGATTTTTCGGTGGCATTCTGCTCGCGACGCTGTTGGGCATGAGCCTCTTCTGGCTCACACCATTTACGCCCTGGCAGACGAGCGGACTCGCCCTAGTCATCTGCCTGATGGGTTTTGCCGGCGGTCTTGTGATGAGCGCGATGAAGCGCGACCGCGGCATCAAAGATTTCGGTACCCTACTGCCCGGCCACGGCGGCATCCTCGACCGGATCGACAGCCTTTGTTTCGCGGCACCTATCTTTTTCCACTTAACGCGTTATTTTTTCGCCTGATGCAAGCTGCAAAACGCAAAAACGGATAACCAGCACAACGATCATGATGAGGTGAGCGCCACGGTTACGGTCAAAAATGTCGCATACCGTGCGCGCCCTCAGAGATAAACCATATCTTGCCGACCGGCAGAAAGTTGCGCAGACTACAGGTGAGACTGGGAGAGACGCATGACCGAACCCTATGCCACGACCGCCGATAACGCCACGGACAGCACTGCTTTTCGTGCCACTACGCCGCTGATGATTGGCTCGGAAGAGCATAAGCAGCGCTTCTGCCATATGCTGCTTGATTCCTTTGACGCCTATAAACCCACTATCATAGCCTGGCCAAAGCTGGAGGCTGACGCGCTGGCGCGCCTTACCGGCCTGCCCTTCTGGGACATTGCGGTGCAGACGGAGGGCTATGCCAGCCGCCGTGTGCAAGCGCTCGCCGACTGCCTCGCCGACCCGCTACTCAAAGAAGCGGTGCAGCTCAACGCCTTCGAGGAAGGACGCCACAAGCTAGTGCTCGAACATATGGTTCGCTTTTACGGCATCGCCCTCGCACCGGAACCGGACTACACCACGCCGCGTGACGCCGAATGGGCCTTCATCCGCACCGGCTATGGCGAATGCCTCGACAGCTTCTTCGCCTTCGGCCTGTTCAAGATGGCACGCGATTCCGGCTTTTTCCCCGCCGAACTGGTTGAGGTCTTTGAGCCCGTGATTCGCGAGGAAAGCCGTCATATCCTGTTTTTCGTCAACTGGGTCGCCTGGCAAGCGGCGCAGAAGCCCTTGCCCGCCCGCCTTTGGTTTCGAGCCCGTTGCCTCACCGCGCTCGTCACCAGCATCGCAGGACGGATGACCATCGCAGGCAGCGCCGATGGCGGCAAGAGCGGCGACAATTTTGTCGTCACCGGCGGCGCGGCACTCACAGCCGCCTTGACCCCTCGCAGCTTCATCCTTACTTGTCTTTCGGAAAATGAGCGCCGCATGGCGGGGTTGGACAGCAGCTTGCTGCGCCCAAAAATCATGCCCACACTCGCTCGTATGGCACTGTTTTTCTTTAAGAAATAAACAAATGTTGAATTTATGCTGCAGTGCAGTAATTATTCTTGCACTGACTTATCCACACGACTATTGTCCGGCTCCGTTTTTTGTGAATTACCAATTTTAAGGAAAACAATGTTTATCGAACAACAAATACTGATCAGCCTTCCACGTGAAGAGCCGCAACGTCCGCCGCAACAACAACAGCATCCAGCCGAGACCTGCCCCGTACGCCGCCAGCTGGAAGCGACCCGACGGTTGCAGGCGCAACAGATGCAGTGTGACCTGTAAGCTGAATACCGGTTGCGCTTTGTTTTCCACAGGGCAGCCGGTATAAACCAAGCAGCAGACTATTAGGGGAACCATGCGCCAGGCAACCATCAACCGGACGACCAGCGAGACGCAGATAAGCGCCAGCCTCAACCTCGACGGCACTGGTCAATATGATGTCGCCACCGGCATCGGTTTCCTTGACCATATGCTAAGCCAGCTCGGCCGACACAGCCTCATCGACATCACGCTTAAGGCCGAAGGCGATTTGCATATTGATGGTCACCACACCACCGAAGATAGCGGCATCGCGCTTGGTCAGGCTTTTGCTAAGGCGCTCGGCGACAAAAAGGGCATTACCCGCTTCGGCCACGCCTATGTACCAATGGATGAAACCCTGTCGCGCGTCGCGCTCGA
>JAGOHT010000010.1 GCA_017996055.1 Alphaproteobacteria bacterium | reverse complement strand
CGGGCGCCATTGCTGGCCACCACCGAGCACAATAATTTTGCGCCGCGTATAAGCATACATGGTCATGATGTTGATGATGAGGTCAAACCGCATCCGTGGCGACGCGCCATAGACGGTGGCGAACCGCGGCAACGTCAGACAGAAGTTATTATCGGCGAGCGGCAACAATTCCTGCTCAACGCGCAGCTTGCATTGCGCATAGAGCGAAACAGGATAACACGGGGAGAGTTCGTTGACCGGCTGGCCTTCATTGCCACGGCCATAAACGCTGCAGGACGAGGCATAGATATAACGCGACACGCCCGCTGCCTTGGCAAGCTTAGCGAGGTGCACTGCACCTTCGTAATTGATAGTCTCGGTCAGGTCGGTGGCGAGATCGCAGGTCGGGTCGTTCGACAGACCCGCGAGATCAATCGCAGCAAATGCGCCTTTGTAAACGGCGCCATCCATGTCGCGTGTATCAGCCCGCACCATATGGAACATCGGGTCGTCTTTAAAAGCTGCGACCGTATCGAGGCCAAAGAAGTAACGGTCAACACAGGTGACTTCGTAACCTGCCTGCAGCAACGCGCCACACAGGACGCTGCCGATATAACCGGCGCCACCGGTGACAATGATATGCTTCGTCATAGTGTCTCGCTATATGCTACGGAAATTGGGATAAATTTCGCTGGTGTTATGAACTTTTTCCTGTACTGCAGCAAGGGCTGCGACAATTCATCACAACTTTATTTGGGGTAGGAATAATATGGCAAATATTACTGACAGAAACGTTAACGTAAATAGCGCGCCGCTTCCCCATTACATACTTGCGCCATGGCTTGATACTCCGCTGGATTATCAATAGCGTTGTTTGCAGCAATAACCTCGGTGTTGTAGTCCGCGAACAGAGGCTGGACGGCGTCATTTATCCGCGCATACCAGGCCTCGTAGCTGGCGTTTTCATCGCCAAAGGCCACGTTCATGGCGGGCAGAGCCGCGACAAGATTAAGCGCATGTTCCGCACGCAACGCAAAATGGCGAAGTGCCGCGCGAAAAACCTCTACATGCTTTTGTTCATGAGTGATGGTCGCCTGAGCAATACAGCTCCCCTCCGGAAATACATCAGCCACCCAGAGCTGCGGATGCGGATCGCTAAACTGATAGGCGATAGAGGACGGCCGAATACAGCGATCGCTGTCCGTATCCTTAATGGTAAACGCGACCTGATAAGCATTACGTGGCAAAGTCACCACAGTGCCAGCGACTTTGCCGCCGCGTTGGTCAACCAAACTGCCAAACTGCTGTTGGTTCCCCGGCGCACTCATCACCCGCGCCGTAATCTGCTCTACCGGTATCCGCTGGATAGCGACGGCACCAAGCTCAGCCGTGACCTGGACTGTAGCCATTGCAATAGGTGGGCAGACTGCGTTGGCCGGTGGTGTAGCAGATAAGGTAAAAAGCAAAATTGAAAAGAGGCGGCACATTTTTGACCCAATCAGCTTTTGAACATAAAGCGAGCAATTCAACAAAAAAGGCGGCCGCTTACGCGACCGCCTCTCTTTGCTTGCATAGACTTCAGATTAGAAGGTCAACTTCTGCGACAGCACGACAACATTGCCAGCATTCTTCTGACCAGCAACACTGTCAGCACGTTCTTGGCTGAAGTGAACATAGTCAAGCTGCGTCGCCATACCTGGGAACCAGGTGTAGGTGCCGCCAACGCCATAGGCGTTGAAGTCCTTGACATAGTTCGAGGTGTTCGCAGCAGGAGCCGCAGCACTGACGAAAGCATTGTTGTAGCCTGAGCCGCTCAGATAGCTGAACGCCGCAGCCCACTTCGCCGCTTCATACTTCACGCCAGCGGACCAGGTGTGCTGATCCTTGTTCTGCTCAACACCGGTCGCGGTGTTGGTGACGGCACCGAAGCTACCGGCATCCTGATAGTTACCACCGACGGTGAAGCCAGCATAAGCCAACTGCGCACCGAGACCCCAGGAAGTGAATTCCTTGTAGGCCGCGTTGGTCAGGTTGGAATTATCCGCATTCGCCGTGATCACGTTACCGCTGAACACCACGTTGACAGGGCTGAAGCTACCTTCATATTGGAACGCGCCCTTGATGGCGTTGCGGTAGGAAGCCGAAGCCGCCGTCGACAAGCCTGCGCTTGACGAGGTGTACTTGACAACGCTCTGACCAGCATTCGGGCTGTTCGGTGCGTAGGATAAGCCCAACTGCACCTTGTGCTTGTCGTTGCCAACTTTCGGGGTCATGTAGGTGACCTTGGTGCTGTAGTCCGTGCCGTTTTCGATATAGGTCGGCATAAACGGAGCCAACGTGGTCGGGTCGGTGAAGTTGGTGTATTGACCATCAACCTGGCCGAGACCAACGGTCGGGGCGTAAACGATCAGATCCGAAGCGCCATTGTGGTCGCCCAGAACAACCTTACCATAGGCGCCTGACAGATAGACATAAGCGTCAGCCGTCTGCACGCCGGTGCCACCGGAACCAATGCCACTGAAGGTCGCGCCGTTCCACAAGCTAACACGGCCACCATATTCGATGCCGCGCATTGCCTTACCGTCGACGTCGACGTTGATCTTGAATTCGGTTTCGAAGTCATGGTTACGGCGTTCGCCAGCTGCTGTCGAGATGGAAGGCGAACCCAGCACATCGTCAGTTTCTGTGAAAGCGCCAGCGCGGAAATCGACATAGCCGCCGATGTTCACATTGAGCGGGCTGTCCTTGGTTTGGGCTTGCGCGGTTGGCGCGAAGGCGGCGATACCAACGAGGGCGGTCGTCGCCAGAAGAATCTTACGCATGGGGTTCCCCCTATCAGAGTTGCACGGTGATACGAACGGTGTATCGAACGATGGACACGCGGATGGCATCCAGTCGGGGGGAATTTGGTCTAGCGGGCTTGCACAGACAAGCATTAAAACCACCAAACGCCGACTCAACCTTAAAGTGTTGCATCGCCGCAACAACAAAGCAGCGCACTGGACACGGCTTGCGCTATGCTTAAAATTGTTGTTTAACAATGCACTGACTACTTTTTTCCGCCCTCTTGCCCACAGGTTTATCCATGCCGATTTTCGTTTCCGTCGCGAAAAAATCTGCCTTGCGCCAGCTTTCTGGGCTGGTTTTTCTCTTGGCGTTAACCAGTTGCGGCGGCGGCGTAGGCAGCGAAGCGCAATACCCCGATAAAGAGAAGGAAGAAACCTACAAGCAAGGCAGCCTGCTCTCCGACCGTGGTGGCTTTGACCTGTTCGGCGGCGATAAGAACAAAGACCAGGCAACTGGCATTACCGTCAATGCCTATCTGTGGCGCGCGGCGCTCGATACTGTGTCTTTCATGCCGTTGGCCTCGGCAGACCCCTTTGGCGGCGTCATCCTCACCGAATGGTATAGCAAGCCCGGCAGCGGCGAACGGCTCAAGCTGAATGTCTTTATTCTCGACCGCGTCTTGCGCGCCGATGGCGTGAAGGTGAAGGCGTTCAAGCAGACACAGAATGCCCGTGGTGAATGGGTCGATAGCAGTGTCGCGCCAAGCGTCGCCAGCAAACTCGAAGAAGCAATTTTGACGCGGGCGCGCCAATTAAAGCTGGCGCAAAAGACCGCAGACGGTAATAAGTAATTCTTCTGGAGTGCAACCCAAAGGCGGGTTCAGGCACCAGCACGTGGCGAAAACGCGGGTTATCGAGAACCGTAACGGAGTGTATGTTCGCAATACATGAGTGGCGGAAGCGCAGTTAACCCGCGTTTGTAGCACGTGATCGCGTCTGAGCCGCCGACTGAAAATTAGGACTACGGCATGGCGCGTTATAATGTGCAGGACAATGAGGCCAAGTGGCAGTGCTTCTGGGCGGAGCAAAATAGCTTCGCCGCCAAGGACGACACGACGTTGCCGAAATATTACGTTCTCTCCATGTTCCCTTATCCGTCTGGCCGCATCCATATGGGGCATGTGCGGAACTATACGCTGAGCGACGTTGTCGCCCGTTATAAGCGCGCGCAGGGTTTCAATGTGCTGTGTCCGATGGGCTGGGATGCTTTTGGTCTGCCAGCGGAAAACGCGGCGCGCGATAACAAAGTGCATCCCGCCGAATGGACCTATAGCAACATCGCCACCATGCGCGGTGAGCTGCAGCGCATGGGGCTCGCGATTGATTGGAGTCGCGAATTCGCCACCTGTGATGAAAGCTATTATCAACAGCAGCAAAAGCTGTTCATCGATTTCTTCCGTGCAGGTCTCGTTTACCGCAAAGAGTCGTGGGTCAATTGGGATCCGGTTGACAATACCGTGCTCGCCAACGAGCAAGTGATTGAAGGGCGGGGCTGGCGATCCGGCGCTTTGGTCGAGAAGCGCAAGCTGGCACAATGGTTCTTCAAGATTACGGCGGCGGCGGATGATTTGCTTGCGGCGCTGCCTGGTCTGGAGCGCTGGCCGGAGAAAGTCCGGCTGATGCAGGAAAACTGGATTGGTAAATCGGCAGGTGCCAAGCTGCGCTTCGCGCTCACGGGCAGCAGCGACAGCGTCGAAGTCTTCACCACCCGTCCGGATACGCTATTCGGCGCATCCTTCATCGCCATCTCGCCCAATCATCCTCTGGCAGCCGCATGCGCCGCGAAAGACAGCGCGCTCGCTGACTTCATCGCTGAATGCAACCGCACCGGCACCAGCGAGGCTATTTTGGAGACGCTGGAGAAGCAAGGTTATGATACAGGCCTCACCGTGCAGCATCCGTTCTTGCCCGAACAATTTTTGCCGGTTTATGTCGCCAACTTTGTCTTGATGGAATATGGCACCGGCGCGATTTTCGGCTGTCCGGCGCATGATGACCGTGACCACGCCTTCGCTACGAAATATGGCCTGCTCATAAAGCCGGTCGTCTTGCCTGATGCGCTTGACCATGATTTCGCCGCTGCACCCTATACCGGCCCCGGTACTCTGCATAATTCCGGCTTCCTTGACGGGCTTTCCGTCGAGGCTGGCAAGCAGGCTGCCATTGGTCATTTGGAAAAGCTGAAGGCCGGTCATGGCACGGTGCAATATCGCTTACGCGACTGGGGCGTGAGCCGCCAGCGTTACTGGGGCTGCCCCATTCCGATGATTCACTGTGCCGCTTGTGGTGTGGTGCCGGTGCCGGAAAAGGATTTGCCCGTCGCTCTGCCGAAGGATGTCAACTTCGATAAGCCAGGTAGCCCGCTAGCGCATCACCCGACTTGGAAGAATGTCAAATGCCCGCAATGCGGCAAGGACGCCACGCGTGAAACCGACACCTGTGACACCTTTGTTGACAGCAGCTGGTATTTTGCCCGCTTCTGTTCGCCGCAACGAACTGAAAGCCCAACCGACCGCAAAGCGGTGGATTACTGGCTGCCGGTTGACCAATATGTCGGTGGCGTCGAGCACGCGATTTTGCATCTGCTCTATGCCCGCTATTTCACCCGCGCGATGCACCAGACTGGTCATGTGAAAATCGATGAGCCTTTTGCGGGGCTATTCACTCAGGGCATGGTCTGCCACGAATCCTATAAGGATGAGAATGGCAAGTGGCTCTACCCCGAAGAGGTCGAGAAGCAGGCCAATGGCTGCGCTGTCCATGTCACCACGCGTCAGCCAGTCTCGGTCGGTCGTGTCGAGGTGATGAGCAAATCGAAGAAGAATGTGGTCCCACCCGCCCGTATTATCGAAAACTATGGCGCCGATACCGCGCGTCTTTTTATGCTCTCCGACAGCCCGCCGGAACGCGATCTGGAATGGACGGAAGCTGGCGTCGATGGCGCCTGGCGCTACATCAACCGACTGTGGCGGATGGTGAGCGAGCCCAAGCTGCCACTCCCACCCGTCGGCGCATCGCTACCTGAAAGCATCGGCACCCGCGCGCAGGCAACACGGTGCATCATTCATCGTACGCTCGCGGATATCGCCCAGGATTTCGAGCGTTTCCATTTTAACAAGGCTGTCGCCCGCGTGCGCGAACTGAGCAACGCGCTCGACGCGCTCGATAACGCCGCTTTAGGCGAAGCCGCGGTGCTACGTGAGGGGCTGGAAATTCTTGCCCGCATCGTCAACCCGATGTTGCCACATATTGCTGAGGCGATGTGGGCGGAGCTTGGCCAGACCACGCCGCTCTGCCAGTTACCTTGGCCGAAGGCCGACTCCAGCTTGCTGGTGGACGATACCGTGACCATCGCCGTACAGATAAATGGTAAGTTGCGCGCAACTATTACCTTGCCGCGCGACCTGCCCGCCAAGGAAGCCGAGGCGCAAGCGCTGGCCGATCCGGTGGTGCGGCGGGCGCTCGGCACGTCAACCCCAAGAAAAGTGATTGTCGTGCCGAATAAAATCGTCAATATCGTCACATGAGAAACGCGCTGCGCCCCGTTCTGTTTCGATTTGTGCTCCTCTGCCTGCTCCTGCCGCTCGCTGGCTGCGGCTTTCAGCCACTTTATGGCAGCAAGGCGGAGGGCGGCAGCGGCGCGGCGGTCGCGCTCAACCAAGTCGCTATCGCCAACATTCCTAATCGTGACGGTCAGGTGCTGCGAAACCTGCTCACCGACCGGCTTTATCAAAACGGCAAGCCGACCGAACCACTCTATCGGCTAGCGGTTGAAATGCGACAGTCAGAGACAGCGCTCGGCATCCGGCGCGACGCCACCGCCTCGCGCACAAGGCTCGACATGTTGGCACATTATGTATTGCGGCGAGCCAGCGACAACAAGGTGCTTATCGACAGCAATGCCGAAACCAGCGTGAGCTTCAATCAGCTGGTCGCGCAATATGCTACAGTGACGGCGCGTGACGACGCCCGCGGCCGCGCGCTGCACGAGCTCAGCGAGCAAATCATGACGCGCCTCGCACTTTATTTCGGAACGACCCAACCATGATGCTGGGGGTGCAACCATGAAAGTTCCCCCCGCCCGCCTCGACAGTTTCTGCACCACCATCCCCACCAGCGTTCAAGTTGTCTTGCTGTTTGGGCCGGATGCGGGCGCAGTGCGCTGGCGTGCGCTTCAAATCGCCAAACAAATCGTGCCGAGCGGCGATGACCCCTTCCGCATAACCTTGCTGACCAGCGAGGCGATTGCCGCTGAACCGGCGCGGTTGTTCGACGCGCTCGCGGCGCAGGCGCTGGGCGGCGGTCGCTGCCTGGTGCGCGTGCCGCAGGCTGAGGAGAAAATGGCCGCCGCACTGAGCGCGTTGCTGAAAGACCCGCCAAGCGGCGACACGCTGTTGTTACTGGAAGCGGCTGAACTTGATAAACGCTCCAAGCTGCGCACGCTGGCTGAGGGTGACAGTCCGGCGATTGCGGCGCTCGCTTGTTACCCTGAAGAAGGCGCAGAGCGCACGCGTCTCATTGCGGGCTGGCTCAAAAATCACGGCCACGGGATTGCCAGCGATGCGCTGGAGTTACTCGCAACGATTACGCCGCCTGATCGGCTGGCGCTGTTCAGCGAACTGGAAAAACTCAGCCTCTATGCTGGTCAGGGCGCAGCGCTAACCCTCAACGAGGTGCAGGCAGCGCTGGGCGATGCGGCAGCCGTTGATCTCGATATGATGGTGTTGGCGGTGGCGGATGGCGATCGCGCCACGCTTGATGATACGTTGCGCCGCTTGATGGCTGAGAATGCCGCACCCGTGGCGCTGCTGCGCGCAGCGCAGCGTCATATGCTGCGTCTTTATGAAACCCGCGTGCGAATGGATGGCGGCCAGAACGTGAAAGATGCGATGAGCAAGTTGCAACCGCGGGTCTTCTGGAAAGCCGAGGCGCAATTTGCCAAGCAAGTTCAGCGCTGGAATACTGAGAAATTACAGCGCGCTTTAGCGGCGCTGGTGGAAGCGGAAGCGCAATGCAAGCGCAGCGGCCTGCCTGATCAAACGCTCACACAACAACTACTATTCACGATTGCCCGCGCGGCTTGAGTGCAATACTTAAGGCTGCGCGTTGGGTCGGCTGCCCACCAGTTTTTGCCGCCGCTGATATTCTGACCAGGGCATACCGCCTGGCCAATCGGGTTCGCAGAGTTTCGCTCTGCCAGAATTGGTTCGCCCTGCTGCGCGGCATTCCGCCAGCCGCTCCGGAGAATATTCGCCTTCACCCAGCGGCTCAATTTTCTTTGGTGGATTGACCCAGCCGCTCAAGGCATCAAAACCAGCCGGTATACTGACAACCAGCACTGCCGCGGCAAAGGCCACGCCAACGGCTCCTGTAATCTTTCCCATGATAATTCCTTACGTAAAAATCGTCAGTCTTAAAAATACAACGCCGTCTGGATAACACAGCCAGGCGGGTCAAAAACTAGATACAATAATTTCAATTACAATTCAGTGTTCTAGCCTACATACCAGGCTTATCCTGCCGTGCTGTGGGCACGACAAAAACGGGTGGCGCTGGGCAACGCGGCTTTTCAGTCAAGTGCGCAATTCCATTCACGATGTTATTGCCAAGCGACGCCGCATGACGTGCCACGGCATATTCGCTGCTGACGGGAATGCAATAGTGCCCATTATAAGCATCGATAGCATATTTTATGGTGTATCCGGCTATTGCTAGGCCAACGACTTCTGTTACCAGCGTGGCTGCTGCGCCAAAAAGCTTATTCATGCAAATATCCCCTGCTCAAATCAGGCGCGCAGCTTTTTCAAAATATCTTCCAGCTGATCGAGCGTCTGATAGGCCACGGTAATAGCACCACTGCCGTCGCGGTTAGTGTTCAATTTTACTTTCAACCCCAATTCAGCGCTCAAATCTTTTTCCAAAGCCTGGGTGTTGGCATCGATATGTGTTACGACCGCGCCGCGCCGCAAACTAGTCGTTGTCGTGGCACTCGCTAACACGGCGCTGGCAACCGCCAGATTTGGCTTCTTGACCCGTGCCTCAACCTCACGCACCGAGAGCTTGTCACGCACCACTTCGTTCGCCAGAGCCAGAGGGTCTTCGGCGACCAGCAGCGAACGGGCATGACCAGCGGAGATCGCGCCATCCTCCAACATCTGCTTCACCTCTTCCGGCAGGTTGAGCAGACGCATGGTGTTGGCGATGTGGCTGCGGCTCTTGCCGATGATTTTCGCCAAATCTTCCTGGGTATGGTTGAACTCGGCAATCAAACGGCGATAACCTTCCGCTTCTTCAAGCGCATTCAAATCCTGGCGCTGGATATTTTCGATGAGCGCGATTTCAAGCGTATCGGCATCGGTCAATTCGCGGATGACCACCGGCACTTCATGAATGCCCGCGCGCTGCGCGGCGCGCCAACGGCGCTCGCCGGCGATAATTTCGTAGCGGTCTTTCTCAGCCAGCGGGCGCACTAACAAGGGCTGCAAAATCCCATGCTCCTTGATCGAAGTGGCTAGCTCATCAAGCGCAGCTTCATCGAAATGGCGCCGCGGCTGATATTTGCCCGACTGGAGCCAGCTGACCGGCAGCGCCTTTTGGCCACGCTCCGGCGTTGGCTTCAGTGTGGCGACCGGCGGCTGATAGCCCGCATCGGAATCGCCGAACAGCGCCGAGAGGCCTCGGCCGAGCGGCGCAGGCTTGGTTTGCAGAAGCTGTTTGACGGCATTGCTGGAGTCAGTCATGGCGGCCTCGTGAGGGTGAAAGGACGAACGGATTTAAGCGGCGGCACTATCGGCAGCGTCAAGGAAGAGCTTTTTCTCCCGCTGCAATAGCTCGCTGGCAAGGTGCATATAGGCACGGCTGCCCGGGCACTTTAGATCATAAAGCAGAACTGGCTTGCCATAAGACGGTGCCTCGGAAATGCGAATGTTACGCGGAATAACCGTGTTGAAGACCTTATCCTTGAAGAAGGCACGGACATCGGCGGCCACGGCCTCGCTGAGGCCATTACGGCGGTCAAACATTGTCAGGATAACGCCGGAGATATCCAGCGTGGGATTGAAACGCACCCGCACCGCTTCCACGGTTTGAATAAGGCTGCTGATGCCTTCCAGCGCATAGAACTCCACTTGCAGTGGCACAAAGACGGCATGGGCTGCCACCAGCGCGTTCAACGTCAACAGATTGAGCGAAGGCGGACAATCAATCAACATATAGTCGAAATTATTGGCGCTGCGGTTCAGCGCCTCGCGCAAACGGCTTTCACGCCGCGGCTCATTGACCAGCTGAATTTCCGCGCCCGCCAAATCCGCCGATGATGTCACTACCCAGAGGTTGGGAATGGTGGTTGGCATCGCCACGTCTTCGACTGTCAGTTCTTCGAAGAGGATTTCATAGCCGCCCTGCACACGCGCAGCGCGCGGAATGCCGAAGCCGGTTGAAGCATTGCCCTGCGGATCCAAATCAACCACCAGTACGCGCATGCCGACCGCCGCCAGCGCGGTTGCCAGATTTACTGTTGTCGTGGTTTTGCCAACTCCGCCCTTTTGGTTGACAATGGCGAAGACGCGACAGGCGGGTGGACGAAAATCTGGAAAAGTATCGTCCGCATCAAATGGCTTGGGCATCGCTTTGGCGGTCCTTTGTTTCTCGGCACCGGTCATGATGCGTCTCCCTTGGTCTGACGTTTTATTCCGTCAAAACGGCGCTTGCCGCTATGGTTCACCGGGCGCTGGTGCGCTTGCAGCTTTTCAATCCGCAGAACCTTGCCGCTGGGATCACTGCGGCTTGGTATAATCGCGTGCTTAAAATGCCAAGATTGCTTGGCGCTTGTCAATTCTTCTTCAGCGCGCGCGCCCTTCAGAAGCAACAATATCGTCTCGAGACGCGCAAAGTTTTTCGCCAGCGGTAGAATTTCTTCTAGAGGCGCTAAGGCTCGCGCTGTAATGACATCCGCAGCGATACCTCGTAGTGCTTCGGCGCGCTCGGCATGCACAGTGACCGGCAGCTTGAGCTGCAACGCGACAGCGCGGAGAAATTGCGCTTTCTTTTGAATCGACTCAACAAGATGCACGGCGATGGCGCGGCCTTCGGCCTGTGCCATGATTGCCAATACCAGCCCAGGAAAACCAGCCCCTGAACCAATATCAACGACACAAACAGCACTTGCAGGCAAAAGTTTATAAAGCTGCGCACTATCGGCAAAATGACGGTGCCAGATATGCGGTAAGGTGCTGGGCGCGACGAGGTTCATGCGCTGCTGCCACTCCGCCAAGAGCGCTGCATAATCATCAAACGATGCTGCACCTTCACGTGAAACCGCGCAGTCAAGTAGAAATTTTTCGCGTTCGGAAATTCCTGGGGGTAATTCTGTTTGCGTTATAATGCTCATGCAGCGCCCTCATTTGCTCCATTGCAGCGACGCCTCACATGCCGGAGCAAGGCCACTACCGCCGCTGGCGTGACACCAGGAATCCGCGCTGCGGCGCCCAATGTTTCCGGCCGAACCTGCTTAAGTTTCTGGCGCATTTCCGTGGAAAGGCCACCAATGACATCAACATCAATGTCTGGCGGCAAAAGCAGGTTTTCATCACGGGCGAAGGCGCGGATATCCGCATCCTGTCGGGTCATATAGCCGGCATAGCGGCCATCAATCTCGATTTGCTCGACAATTTCTGGCGGCAGCGCGCCGAGTTCCGGCCAAACGGCGCTGAGGCTCGCAAGCGTTATCTCCGGATAAGACAGGAGTTCCAGAGCGGAACGCCGCACCCCATCGCGGTTCACGTGAATCCCATGTTTAGCTAGCTCATTTGGGGTTGCTGTACGGGTCGTGGCCAACGCATGCGCTTGTTCAAGGGCAATAGCCTTGTCGGCAAAAGCGGTCTCGCGGGTGCTGCCGATGCAGCCTAGAGCTAAACCCAACGGGGTTAGTCGCTGGTCGGCATTATCGGCGCGTAATTTAAGGCGATATTCGGCGCGCGAGGTAAACATACGATAGGGTTCTTGTGTTCCGCGCGTAATCAGATCATCAATCATCACGCCGATATAAGCCTGGGTTCTGTCGAGCACGAAGGGCGCGCTGCCTGCGGCGCGTAAGGCAGCATTCAAGCCAGCCATCAGGCCTTGTGCCGCAGCTTCTTCATAGCCTGTCGTGCCATTGATTTGCCCTGCTAGGAAAAGCCCAGGAATCTGCTTAGTTTCCAGCGTGGCACGCAATTCGCGCGGGTCGACATAATCATACTCGATGGCATAGCCGTGCCGGAGTATCACGGTCTTTTCCAAGCCAGACATGGAATGGATATAAGCGTCCTGCACATCGCGCGGCAGCGAGGTCGAAGTGCCGTTGGGATAGACCGTATAGTCATCAAGCCCTTCCGGCTCAAGGAAGACTTGATGGCGCTCTTTATCCGCAAAGCGCACGACCTTGTCTTCGATTGATGGGCAATAGCGCGGCCCAACCCCCTGGATTTGGCCGGAATACATGGCCGAGCGCTGCAGATTAGCGCGAATAATCGCATGCGTTGCCGCGTTAGTATAGGTCACGCCACAGGCTATCTGAGGCTGCATAATGGCCTTAGTAAGCGTTGAGAATGGTACTGGCGGATTATCGCCTGGTTGGCTCTCCAGGCTCGCCCAATCAATTGTACGGCCATCTAAACGCGGTGGAGTGCCCGTTTTCAGCCGTCCCATGGCAAAGTTACAGCGTTGCAAGGCGGCAGCCAGGCCAACCGATGGTGGTTCGCTGAAGCGCCCAGCCGGAGTTTTTTCATCGCCGATATGTATAAGCCCACGCAGGAATGTACCGGTGGTGATAACAACAGCACCTGCGTGATAGGTTGCACCGTCGGCTCCGATAATTCCACTAACTGCGCTTTGTCCATCAAATAGCAGGTCCTCGACGGCAATTGCCTGGATTGTGAGGTTTGGCTGGGTGGCCAGCGCGGTCAGCATGGCTTGGCGGTAGAGTTTGCGGTCGGCCTGCGCGCGCGGCCCCTGCACGGCGGCCCCCTTGCTCCGGTTGAGCAGCCGGAACTGAATTCCTGCTTTATCGGCGACAAGACCCATTACGCCGTCGAGCGCATCAATTTCCCGTACCAAATGGCCTTTTCCTAGGCCGCCGATAGCAGGATTACATGACATTTCTCCAATTGTATCAATGCGATGCGTAGCTAACAGGGTGCGCGCACCCAAGCGGGCAGCAGCAGCGGCTGCCTCGCATCCTGCATGCCCGCCGCCCACAATAATAACATCAAAATTATTTGCCCCAGCCATGAGCGCTCTATATCGGATGCGGCGATGGATTTCCAGCGTATTGAGCACCAGATATTCAAGCAATTGAAATATAAAAACATTAAATTTCGTGTGTTATTAAGAATATCGGCAGAGTTTCTCGCTAAAATGAATAACAAGTTGTGGATAGTTTCACGTGAAGATTTTTCTATATAAATGAATTGATTACATAACAATTCTTAGAAAGGAGACGGATTGAGCGGTTATTACCATATGGATGCCTTACGCTCCCACCTCGCGGCCGCCAAAGAAAGACTGGCGCTGGAGCGGCGTAATATTCTTCAGCTCTGCCCCGTACGCAAATATGATAATCGCGCCGCCTATGGTTTTGCATATTTGCAGGCAGAGCGCGCATGTCTCTCAGCCATAAAAAAGCGCATGGATGAAATCGCCTGGCTACCCGCTAAACTCGACACTAGCACTGAAATCAACGCCTCGACCCGCGGCCGCATGACACGCTGGATAAAACATGGCGAACAGATTGCGCCAGGCGAAGAAGTCTTCGGCAATGCGTTTGTTCATGCGTTGACGCGCTGTGCCATGCTGACCGGCACAGAATCAAGCGCCACACAATTGCAAGCCGATCGCATCGCTAACCTTTTCCGCGACTTGACCTGCCTAGTAGCGGCGATCCACTGCAGCAATATCTGTAGCGAAGTGCAGCTTGAGCAAATTGAGCTCCAGGCGCCCAATGATCTGACGCGTCTGGCGCTCGACCTGACGCTGACAGTCGAAGCCATTATGGCCCTGGCCGCAGAAGATGATGAAGATGACGGCGATGAAACAGAAGAAGCGCCAGATGCCGGAAACCAGAATCGGCAGACACCGCCGGATTATTTACGCCTAGTTTCCGATAGCGGTGCACCCGCCGAGCATCCAGAGCGCTAAAACGCTTAGGCAGTATATTGGCTGAAATAGCCAGCACTAGTGCGCATAAAGTCGCCAACAATCCGAGCACCAATACGGCAAGGCTCGGTCTGGCGCGGGCAAACCGTACAAATTTCTGTGTGCGCGACGAACAGGCTCGTCACATCATGAACAATTTGTGCGCCTGATGTACTGCGGTTAGCTGTAGCTTCTGGGCGGGTTGAAGTCATAACTTGAGTCATAATTTATTCCTGACATTCTGTTGTGGTTATCAATACAGCGCTGGCTTAATGCGTCAATCCAGTGCCGTCAAGCCGCTAGGGTTTGGCTTTACTTTCCAATACAAAAATCGCGAAATATCACATCAAGCAAATCCTCGACATCAACACGCCCGGTAATTCGCCCCAAAGCGCGCATGGACTGCCGCACATCTTCGGCAACCAGCGCCATCTCCTGCTGCTCCGTCAAACCGCACACCGCCTGACGCAGGCTCGACAAACACTCCTCCAGCGCTGTCCGATGCCGAACGCGCGTGAGGCTCGGTTGGCCACGATCCTGTAGTGCACCGGCAACGTGGTCTTGCAGCGCCGTCAAAAACGCTGCCATTCCATCACCGGTGCGTAGCGAGACGAAGATAGGTTTGTGCGGACCACCAAGGGTCTTTTCCCAGGCGCAATCATCGGCTGGCTTTGTCAATAAATCCGTTTTGTTGATAATGATGAGGCTAGAATCATTAGCCTGATCCAAGGTAAAGGGGTCAAGCTCCGGCAAAGCGGCGGCATCGAAAACCAGTAGCTTTAAATCGGCCTGCTGTGCCCGGGCTTTTGCCCGCCGTATTCCTTCCTGCTCAATCAAATCCGTGGCTTCGCGCAGTCCAGCCGTATCCGCAAGTACGACAGGATAGCCGCCGAGGTCAAACTGCACTTCAACAATATCCCGCGTCGTCCCAGCAATGGCCGAGACAATCGCGGCATCACGCTGCGCTAGCCAGTTGAGTAGGCTCGATTTGCCAGCGTTCGGCGCGCCGAGAATAGCAATCTGATAACCATCGCGCAGTCGCTCGCCACGACGGCCATCGGCAAGATGCGCGCTGATTGCCTCAGCCAAATCCTGCAAAGCCGTGAATTGGAGCTGGGCCAAATCCGTCGGCAATTCTTCGTCGGAAAAATCGATACTGGCCTCAAGATGAGCAAGGCAAGCGGTGAGCTGCTTTGCCCATGTATCATAGAGTTCACTTAGCGCGCCGCCCATTTGCCGCAAAGCCTGGTCGGCTTGCGCTTCAGTTTCGGCCTGTACTAAATCGGCAATGGCTTCAGCAGTCGTGAGATCAAATTTGCCATTTTCAAAGCCGCGACGGGAAAATTCGCCTGGCTCAGCGAGGCGCGTCTGCGGAAATGCCGCCAGCGCTGCCGTCACGCGCTGTAGCACCGCGCGTCCACCATGGCCATGCAGCTCCAGCATGTCTTCGCCGGTAAAACTGTGCGGCGCGGGCAGCCAAAGTATAATCGCCTGGTCGAGCACAACACCATCGTCCGGACGATAGAGCGCGCGCAGCACGGCCTGGCGTGGTGTGGGCAATGCTCGGCGCGTGAGGGACTGGAGAATTTTTGCACATTGCGGGCCGGAAAGCCGGATGACCGCAACCCCAGCACGGCCAGGCGCGCTGGCCAAGGCAAAAATCGTGGGAACGCCCATTGCTGGGATACCTGCTGGAAATACGCTTACCATTATTCACTCTGCGTCCGCATCACTTCGCAGTGCACTGCCGCGAAAGCGCCAACCGCGTCACCGGCTGGCCGTTCTGCAAATGCTGCACCAAAATTTCTTCGATGTCGGCCACGGTCTCAGCGCGATACCAGACACCTTGAGGATAAACCACCAGCACGGGGCCAAACTCGCAGCGATCAAGGCAGCCAGCATTATTAATGCGGACATCGTCCAACCCCAGCTCCTTGGCACGACGCTTCAAATGGTTGCGGAGCGCTTCGGCGTTCTTATCAGCGCAACAGCCGCGCGCATGTCCAGGGGGCCGCTGATTGCTGCAGCAGAAAACGTGGGCACGAAAATACTGGTCTGTTTCTTGCATGGTCTATTGCATAAGGCTTATGTGATAGGGTTAGCTTTTATCGTCGCGGGTCGTGCCGCCGAAGCTACCTAAGCCTTGCTGCATCTGCCCCCAAAAAAGCTTTTGCATCTGTTCGAAATTCTGCAAACCCGCAGGGAACCAGGTGCGTGCAATAGATTCTGGATCCATGGCGCGAACATTGGCGCGCAACTGCTGTTCAAGGTCGGCCATCAGCCGTTCTTGCATTGGCTGCACATCGGGCAGTCCGAAAAACGCCCGCGCTTCTTCGGGTGAACATTCCACATTCATCGTGAATTTCATCGTCGACTCCCGCGTTTCGGCCCTTCTGACGCCCCTGCGACCTGTGTCGCCCTTTACCAGCCATTTGTCAACGGCACCGCTTTCTTCTATGGTATGCTGTTCCCGCAACCAACTCAGACGCCTATGTCCGACATGCTTCCCATCACGACCTTCGACGGTGAGGTTTTCAACGCCTATTGTGCCCGTCCGGAGCATTCCAGTGCGCCGGCGATTATCGTTTGTCAGGAGATTTTTGGCGTCAATGCCGCGATGCGCAGCATCTGCGACGACCTCGCCCAGCAAGGTTATCTGGCCATTTGCCCCGATCTCTTCTGGCGCTTGGAACCCGGCGTCGAACTGACTGACAAGACCGAGTCCGCGATGGAGAGAGCCTTCGCGCTCTATAGTGCGTTCAATGTCGAGCAGGGCGTCACCGACTTGCTGGCAGCAGTGGCCGCAGCGCGCAAACATGAAGTCTGCAATGGCGCGATCGGCACTGTCGGCTATTGTCTGGGCGGCAAGCTCGCCTATTTGCTGATGGCACGCACTGATGTCGATTGTGGTGTCAGCTATTACGGCGTTGGGCTTGAAGATATGCTGCACGAAGTTCCGGATATTCGTCGCCCCTTGCTCATGCATATGGCGGCCAAAGATCGCTTCGTCAGCCCGGAAGCGCAAGCGAAAATCCTGCGCGGCGTGGCGAAGAATCCAAATATCACGATCGAGGTTTATCCCGATGTCGATCATGCGTTCGCTCGCCCCAACGGCGTCCATTACAACGAAGCGGCGGCGAAGCTCGCGCAGGATCGCACCGTCAAATTTTTCTCCGCACATCTCACCCGTTGATGGTTATGCAGCAGATTCTTCTCCGCGCCCCCGGTAGCATTGATAATCTTGCCTGGCAGGAGACCAATCTATCCCCACCGGCCGCCCATGAGGTGCAAATCCGGCATGAAGCCATCGGCGTCAATTTTATCGATATCTATCATCGCACCGGGCTTTACCCGCAACCGTCATATCCTGCCGGTCTTGGCGTCGAGGGCGCAGGCACCATCGCCGCAGTAGGGAGCGCCGTAAAATCCTTCCGACCCGGCCAGCGCGTGGCCTATGTTGCTGCGACGCCCGGCAGCTATGCCACACACCGGAATCTTCCCGCCGACCGTCTGGTACTTTTGCCCGATTGGCTGGACAGCGCAACCGCTGCAGCTGTTTTGTTGCAGGGGCTGACCGCTGAATTTCTGAGCCATGCCGTCCACGAAATTTTGCCAGGCGAAGCCGTATTGCTTCATGCTGCGGCGGGCGGTGTTGGTTTGCTCCTGGCACAGTGGGCGGCTACTAATGGTGCGACCGTCATCGGCACGGTGGGCAGCATGGAAAAAGAAGTGATTGCGAAAGCACATGGCTGTCGCCACGTTATCAACTACCGCACGGAAGATTTTGTCGCGCGCGTCAAAGAGCTGACCAAAGGCGAAGGGGTTCATGTGGTCTATGACTCGGTTGGCGCCACAACCTTTGACGGCAGCTTACAGGCGCTGCGGCCGCGTGGCATAATGGTCAGCTATGGTCAGGCGTCTGGCTCTATTCCGCCATTCGAAATTAGCCGCTTAGTGAGCGGCGGCTCACTCTACCTCACGCGTCCATCGCTCTTTCACTATATCGCCACGCCGGAAGAGTTGCAGCGCCGCGCCGCCCATCTATTCCTGGTATTGAAAGCAGGAACGCTCAAAGCGCCGCCCATCACCCGCTTTGCCCTCGCTGAAGCCGGCAAGGCGCAGACCGCTCTCGAGTCACGGGAAACCGCAGGAAAAATTATCCTCTTACCTTAGGAGAATAGTGATGCGGCGGCTTCTCTTGTTGTTGCCCTTGCTCGGAACGCCTGCCGAAGCATCGGCTGATGCGCGCTTATAGTTTTGTTGACCTACAAAATCTCGCTGACATCATCGTCATTGCTACGCCGACCGCGACAACCGAGCTGACCGAGCATACGCCACCCCCGAATATCCGCACGGTTGATAAAGCAGGCAAAGAAATGCCGGTCATGGGTACCGGTCTCAACACGCATTTCCAGATAATCAGTGTCCGCAAGGGTGAGGCCAATCTCAAAGAGTTCACCCTGCATCATTTCCGCTTGACGGTGGTAGGGCCACAAGTCAACGGGCCGGGGCTGCTCTCGTTCAAGGCTGAAGATCGCGCGCCTTGGCTGCTCTAACTCAAACGGCTCTCCGATGTTTACGACCCTGTCTCCGGCCGGACCGATGCTGATTTATCCGCGCGGAAGATTGACGGCGGACATATCATAAATGCGCCCTAAAGTTACGCCCGTTTCCACAGCGGGTTTTTGAGCGTCGCTAGCGCCGCCTCGTGCGCAGTCAGCTCTTCGGCACTCGGCGCGTGCGGCCGCGGTTCGCGGAAAACGTGTTGAACAGTCTTGACTGCGCCTGTATCCGCTTTTGCTTCGATTGTTGTTGCCGTTGGTGCGCCGCTCTCCATCAAGAGCGCTGGTTGCCGCCCACCACGTAACTCAAGATACACTTCAGCGAGCAACTGGGCGTCTAGCAATGCGCCGTGAAATTGCCGCGCTGATTTGTCGATACTGAACCGTTCGCACAAAGCATCGAGTGAATTACGCATACCGGGAAATTTGCGCCGCGCCATCTCGACCGTATCGAGCGCGCGGTTCGTTGGCAGCGCCAGGAAACCGGCGCGCTCCAATTCAGCATTCAAAAAGCCCATATCAAACGTGGCGTTATGAATAACCAGCCGAGCATCGCCAATAAATTCCAGAAAGGGTTCGACAATCTGTGTAAAGACCGGCTTGTCGGCTAGAAAAGCATCGGTCAGACCGTGCACGGCTGCCGCTTCGGCAGGCACCTCTCGTTCGGGGTTGAGATAGTGATGAAAAATACGGCCGGTCGGCACATAGTGAATGACCTCGACGCAGCCGATTTCAACTACGCGATGTCCATCACGCGGGTTAAGGCCTGTGGTTTCCGTATCTAGAACAATTTCCCGCATTACGAATCCGCCATAGTCAGAGAGCTGCAAACGCGCTATAGCTTACCACGCCTTCGCAACCAAGCGCCATCAGCCTATGGATCCCAATTTCGCGCTTTGCATCGCCATTATCATCGTGGCGCTGGCTTTCGATTTCACCAATGGTTTTCACGACGCGGCCAATTCCATCTCCACCATTGTCGCGACGAAGGTGTTGAAACCCTTCACGGCTGTCTGCTGGGCTGCAGCATTCAACTTCATAGCCCTGTTTGTGTTTGATACGGGTGTCGCCAAGACCGTTGGCAGCGGGATGATTGATTTATCGACGGTAACGCCAGTCGTCATTTTGTGCGGTCTTGTCGGAGCAATTAGCTGGAATCTGCTCACCTGGTGGTGGGGACTGCCGAGCAGTTCGTCCCATGCACTCATCGGTGGCTATGCCGGTGCCGCTGTCGTCCACCAGGCGCTGGCGCAGCATAGCTTCGATGCGGGTTTCAGCGTATTGGTGCCGAAGGGCTGGACGCTGATGTTCTTGTTCCTTTTGCTCGCCCCGGTCATGGGGGGGGCAGTTTCCTATGGTCTGCACCGTCTGACCAAGCTCGCGATCCGGCGCTGGCCAAAGACCGATAACCCGCATTTTTATGGCCGGATGCAGTTGTTGTCCTCGGCCCTCTTGAGCCTGACCCATGGCGGTAATGACGCGCAAAAAACTGCCGGGATTATTGCTGGCGCGTTGCTCGCCAGCGGCATGATCAACGATTTTCATATTCCCTATTGGGTCCTAGTGCTGAGCTACTTGATGATCGCGCTTGGCACCCTGGCGGGCGGCTGGCGTATTGTGCAAACCATGGGCTTTAAACTGACGCAGCTTGATCGACGCGGCGGGTTCTGTGCCGAAACGGGGGCGGCCTTCACCATTTTGACCGCGACGCTGCTGAAAATGCCGGTATCGACCACCCATGCCACCACCGGCGCGATTATGGGCACGGGCGTTGGGCAGCATGAAGCGTCGCACTGGCGGATGGCACGGCGAATTTTGCTGGGCTGGCTGCTGACGATTCCGGCGAGCGCCGCAGTGGGGGGCCTACTGGCGGCCTTGTTTTAAAGATATATGACGGAGCACAAATCGTAATTGCCACCAGGTGAAGCAACGGCCATAGCCGGTCTGGATGACATAATCGGCGCAGGCGCGTTTCTCGGCGTCCGGCATTTGCGCCGCTAGAATGGCCTGAAATTTCTCAGGGGTCATTCCCGGGCGGGCAAGTACTCGCGCCCGTTGCTGCGCCGCCGAGGCGGTCACGCAAAAGGTGGTATCGCAGCGTTTCTCACCACCGGTTTCAAACAAGAGCGGTATGTCCAGAACAAGATAGCGTCGCCCCGACACCTGCGCGCGCAGGCGTTTCTCGTGCTCCGCCAACTGCACCAGCGGGTGAAGAATGGCTTCAAGTGCCTGGCGTCGCAGTGGGTCATGAAAAATCAGCGCGCCGAGCAGCTGTCTGTCTATGGCACCGCCGCGGAGGGCTGAGGGAAACAGGGCTGCCACCGGCGCAACCGCCGCGCCATCATGTCCCAAGAGGCGATGTACAACCGTATCAGCATTATGCACGGCGCAACCCATCCGGCGCAGCATGGCGGCGGTCAGACTCTTGCCCATGCCGATAGCGCCGGTCAGGCCGATGACCATCATACTGCAATGCCCGCCAGCACAAAGCGCCGCAGCGCAGCATCTATCGGCGGAGTCACGCCAAACCAGGTGTTGAAACTAGCCTGAGCCTGATAAAGTAGCATACCTAATCCATCAATCGGCGACAGACCCGCAGCGTCCGCCGCGCGCAGCAGACCCGTCTGCAATGGACGATAAACCAAATCACAGACGGCCGCATTTCCCGGCATCGTTGTCAAATCGACGATAAAGTCATCCTGACCATTCAGGCCACGGCTGGTGGTGTTAATCAGCAAGCTGGTTTGCGCCAACGGCTCATGCCACTTTTCCCATGGTGTGACCTTTACCCCAGGGAATTGCTGCGCGAGTGTCAGCGCACGCTCCGGCGTACGATTGGCTAGCAGGATTTCTGGACAACCGGATGCTTGCAACGCGGCCAGTACAGCGCGTGCAGCACCACCCGCTCCTAAGACCAACGCTGGACCAGCAGCTAAATTATGCCCGGCCTGCCGCACGGACTCCGCAAAGCCGAAAGCGTCGGTATTGCTGCCGATGCTGGTTCGGTTTGCGGGAAAGGCCACCGTATTTACCGCACTAATGCGAGCGGCCACTGGGTCAAGCGTGCCCACCAAACCACAGAGCGCTTCTTTATGCGGAATGGTGACATTGACCCCGACAAAACCCATTTTTGGAAGTGCGGGCAGCACGGCCGCCAATGCCTCTGGTGCGACCGGCAGTGGCAGATAAACCGCGTCAATGCCACACTGCGCTAACCAGTAATTATGCAACCGGGGTGAGAGCGAATGTTTAACTGGCCAGCCGAGCAGACCGAGCAAGGCGGTCTTGCCGGTCACCGTGGTATTGCCGGAAGCTGTGGCGTTCATGCTTGTGTTCCTCGTGGGCCGACACCTGTCTGTTGCTGAGCCAGCAGCATCATTATTTCGGCGGCGGTTTCTTCAATCGAGCGCCGTGTCACGTCAATAACCGGACAGCCCAACTTGGCAAAAAGCCGCCGTGCCGTAAGCACTTCGTCGCGTACCTGTTCGGGATCGACATAGGCGGCATCAGCATCGCCATGCAGCAGTTTGAGCCGCTGCAAGCGAATGGCAACCAGCGTGTCCGGGTCTTTGGTCAGGCCGACGATGAGTTTTTGCGCGAGCGCTCCATCGCGTGCTGTAAGGACAGAGGGCAGCGGTGCCTGTGGTACGATGGGCACATTGGCGGCGCGAATGCCACGGTTCGCCAGATAGAGGCAGGTCGGCGTTTTCGAAGTGCGCGAGACTCCAAGTATAATGACATCTGCTTCCATGAGGTGGTCGGCACTTTGGCCATCATCCAGAGCCATCGCATAATCCATCGCGGCGATACGGGCGAAATATTCTTCATTCAGCGCATGCTGCCGTCCGGGTTGATGCTGGTAGTTACGACCAAAAAATTTTGCCATGCTTTGCAGCACCGGATCAAGGATCGAAAGGCAAGGAAGATTTTTCTGTTCGCAAAACTTTTCTAGATCACGCCGCAACATATCATCGACAAAGGTATAGAGCACGAGCCCAGGTTTAGCCGTAATGCCTTCAATAACCAAATGTAGCTGGCGTGGGGTGCGCACAAGATTCCAGAAATATTCCTGTACCTTCACGCCTTCGAATTGCACAAGGCAGGCACGCGTGACGGAATTGATAGTCTCGCCCGTGGCATCTGAAACAAGATGCACATGGCGTGCATCAGGGTCTGAAAGCTTATGCATAGGCATGGTCTAGCAGATTGTTGATAAAAACGAAATCCAGTCGAAAGGCGTGTTCTATCCCCGATCGGAATTTCCCATCCCGTTTTTACACGCTTGTCTAAAGAACGCTACACAGCCTGTGCAAAACGAGCATGAAATTGTGCGATAATAATCCCCAGGACTCACAGGTACGAAAATGCGCGGATAGCGGCAAAACTGGATTGCTTATACCGAAAATACTCTGCGTGATTTTGTCATGCTGGAAAGACGAAAGGTGTAAAATTTACGACTAACGGATTATCCCCGTTACGCACAGGACCAACCTTCTTCAACAGATTCTTTTAAGATTCTTAGATGAGGAAAAGAAAAAGGTCATGCAGGAAAATCGTCGATGGGTTATAAGCCGGAATGATGAAAAAACTCTTAAGCACATTGCAAGGGGAAAGCCAGACGGTGCCGTCGCTCTGGCTCATGCGTCAGGCAGGACGTTATTTACCGGAGTATCGGGCTACCCGTGCTGCGGCGGGAAGTTTTCTGGATTTATGTTTTACGCCAGAGTTGGCGGCAGAGGTAACCCTCCAGCCCATTGCGCGTTTTGATTTTGATGCTGCGATAATTTTTGCTGATATTTTGCTTCTGCCCCATGCGCTCGGTTGCAACCTGCGCTTTACGCCTGGTGAAGGTCCACAGCTTGATCCGATTGCCGGCAGTGTTGCGATAAAAGACAAACAAATCGGTACGACTCTTGACGCTGTTTATGCGACGGTGCGTTTGGTCAAACAGCGATTATCGCCGGATAAAACCCTGATTGGTTTTTGTGGCGCACCCTTCACCGTTGCTTGCTATATGTTTTCTGGTGGTGGCAGCAAAGATTTCTCGGCGGCGACAACTTACTCAAAAACACGTCGTGCGGATTTTATCGCGACACTCAATCTGCTTGCGGATTATTCGGTTGATTATCTCTGTCAGCAAATTGCTGCAGGTGCAGATGTACTACAAATTTTTGAGAGCTGGGCGGGGCTTGTCGCCGCTGACGACTGGGACGATTTTGTGTTAGCGCCAACGCGGCGAATTATCACCAGCGTTAAAAAACAATATCCTGATACGCCCGTTATTGGGTTTCCCCGAGGGGCAGGCAAAAAATTGCGCGGCTTTGCGGCGGGAAGCGGCGCGCAAGCTGTCGGAATTGATCAAAGCGTAGCCCTGGCTTTTGCGCAACAGATTCAGCAGGAAACTATCGTGCAGGGCAATCTCGCGCCAGAAATTTTACTGGCCGGTGGCAAGGCACAAAGCGACGCGGTCAAGGCAATCAAGCAAGCTTTTGCGCGCTGGCCTTATATTTTCAATCTCGGTCACGGAATTTTGCCGGAAACACCGCTCGAGAATGTTGCGGCATTGGTACAGCAGGTTCGGCAAATATGACAAAAATCGCGGTCGTCCTGTTTAATCTTGGTGGTCCCGACCAGCCAGCCGCGGTCGAGCCCTTTCTGCGTAATCTGTTTAGTGATCCTCGCATTCTGCGTATGCCGGGTTTTGTGCGTTATTTTTTAGCGCGTTTTATCGCGTACAAAAGGGCACCGGTGGCACAGGAGATTTATCGGCAAATGGGTGGTGGCTCACCGATTTTGCCGAATACACAGGCGCAAGCACAAGCGCTTGAAAGCGCGTTGGCGGATACCGGCACAGTCAAATGTTTCATCGCCATGCGCTATTGGCATCCGCGTTGTACGGAGATGCTGCAGGAACTCGCGGCCTTTGCGCCGGATGAAATTATCCTCCTGCCGCTCTATCCGCAATTCTCGACGACCACAACCGAATCCTCGGTCGTGGAGTTTTGGGCTGAATGCAGCAAGACGTCACTGCAAGAGCGGATCAATAATAAGATGACCCAGGTGCGCAGCCTGTGCTGTTACCCTACCGAGCCGGGCTTTCTCGCTGCACAGGTCGCGGCGACGCAGCAGGCTTTTGCGGAAGCTGCTGCGCATGGCAAACCGCGCGTGCTGTTTTCGGCGCATGGCTTGCCGGAGAAAATTATTAAAGCGGGCGACCCTTACCAATGGCAGTGCGAGCAGACGGCGGCGGCGCTGGTCAAGGCGCTGGCTATCACGGATTTGGACTGGGTGAATTGCTACCAAAGCCGCGTTGGCCCGTTGCGCTGGATTGGCCCGTCAACCGAGGCCGAGATTGAGCGTGCTGCGCATGACAGGGTGCCGATCGTGGTTGTGCCCATCGCCTTTGTTTCGGAACATTCAGAAACATTGGTCGAACTTGATATCGAGTATCGCCATCTGGCACAGGATAAGGG
>JAGOHT010000009.1 GCA_017996055.1 Alphaproteobacteria bacterium | reverse complement strand
ACCGCCATGCCGCGCTTTGACCATGAGCGAGAGATCGGGCGGCAGCGCGCCATTATTGGCGGCGCGCGCGGCCTTTTCGTTGGCAAAGGGCTTGACGAAACGGTCAGCGGGCAGGGCAGGACGCATCTTGACATCGCCATTATCATCCGGCTCGCCCTGCACCTGATAGCCTTGGGCAATCGCCTTTACGACATCTTCGCTAAAGCCAATATCCTGAAGGTTGCGGAACGCGACAAGATTCATACTGTGGCAGGCTGAGCAGACTTCCTTATAGACCTGATAGCCGCGTTGCAGCGCCGCGCGGTCAAACGTACCGGTCATTCCGGCATGCTTCCAGCCGCCAACTGGCTCATGTGGCTCCAGCTGTTCATTAGCCAGCGCGGGTAGTGCCCAGAGACCAAGACCAAGGGCAACCAGCGCCAGGCGATAAGACAGTTGATTTTGCATGACGAAACCCTCTTACGCCTTGTTGGCCAAAACACTGTCGGCGATGCTTTTGGGCAGCGGCAGCGTCTTTTCATATTTCGGCAGGAACCAGAGAATGACGAAGAAGCCAAAATACAAGAGCGTTGCGCACTGGCCGATGATTATGAAGGGCTCTTCCGCGGGCTTCCCGCCTACATAGCATAGTACACAACAATCAATTAAGAAGACCCAGAACAGCTTCTGATAAATGGGACGAAAGACTGCGCTGCGCACCGGCGAACGGTCGATAAAGGGTAGTACGAGCAGCGCCACGATGGCGCCAAACATGCACAGCACACCACCAAGCTTCGATGATATGATGACGATGTCGGTGAACGGAATGCCGATATCGAAGGTAATCGCACGCAGAATGGCATAGAAGGGTAGGAAATACCATTCCGGCACAATATGCGGCGGTGTTACCATCGGGTTGGCGGGGATATAATTATCGGGGTGCCCCAAATAGTTTGGCGCGTAAAACACCATGCCAGCAAAGAAGAGCAGGAAAACGGTGAGGCCGAAAATATCCTTCGAGGTGTAATAAGGATGGAAGGGGATGGTATCCTGTGGCCCCTTCGGATCGATGCCGAGCGGATTGTTCGAGCCACAGATATGCAGCGCCGCGATATGCAGGAAGGCGACTCCGAAAATCACGAACGGCAGCAGATAGTGCAGCGCAAAGAAGCGGTTGAGTGTCGGGTTATCGACCGAAAACCCACCCCACAGCCAGGTCACTACCGAGTCGCCCACCAAAGGCACGGCGGAGAACAGGTTGGTGATAACCGTCGCGCCCCAGAAGCTCATCTGCCCCCACGGCAGCACATAGCCCATGAAAGCAGTCGCCATCATCAGCAACAGAATGACGACGCCGAGCATCCACAGCAACTCGCGCGGCTGCTTGTATGACCCGTAATAAAGTCCACGGAAGATATGGATATAGACGACGATGAAAAACATCGAGGCGCCGTTCATATGGATATAGCGAACGAGCCAGCCCCAGTTGACATCGCGCATAATACGCTCGACGGAGTCGAAGGCATAAGCGGTATGCGGCGTATATTGCATCGCCAGCACGACGCCGGTGACAATCATCGTGATCAGCACAAAGAGCGATAGCGCGCCGAAGTTCCACAGATAATTGAAGTTCCGTGGTGTCGGGAAGGCACCATATTCCTTATCAAGCAGCGAGAAAATTGGCAGACGGGAATCGACCCACTCGACGAGAGGATTTTTGAAGGGAACACGTTCGTGGTTCGCCATGACTGCAGGCTCCTGCGCTTAAAATGAATCAGCCAATCTTAATGCGGGTGGCATCAAGGAAGGTATATTGCGGAATGGTCAGATTGTGCGGTGCCGGCCCCTTGCGTATGCGGGCCGACGTATCGTAATGCGAGCCGTGGCAGGGGCAGAACCAGCCGCCAAATTCACCATGCGGCTCTGTGGTCTTTTGCCCCAAAGGAATGCAACCAAGATGCGTGCAGACACCAACGGCAATCAGCCACTGTGGCATCGCCTTACCGTTAAAGTTTGAGCTTTTGACGCGCTCTTCATCTGTCTGCTTATCGCGGAGTGCCGCCATATCTACCGTGCGTGCTGATTCAATCTCGGCGGGCGTACGGTGGCGAATAAAGACCGGCTTTCCACGCCAGGTAACACTGATGGATTGCCCTTCCTTAACATTGGCCAGGTCAACTTCGGTCGAAGCCAGCGCCAGGGTGTCAGCAGCGGGATTCATCGAGGTGATGAGTGGCCAGGCCGTGCAGGCAGCGCCAACACCGCCCATAGCAGCAGCAGCGAGAATGATGAAATCGCGGCGTGTGCCAACGGTCTCGTCCGCATGAGCGGGAGAAGAATTCGTGTTGTGGGACATGATTCACCCAGAAAACCAAGCGCCTATGAGTCAGGCGCGATTTAAGCTGCCGCTGTTTTGCGCTGCTTCCCCTGCGCCGTCAAGAGGCTGGCGTGCGTTCAATCCTAAAAAACTAGTTATGTGTGTGGGTTAGCTGGTCTGGTGCGATTTTTTGACGCACCCAGCGGACGAAAGTAATTGGTGGTAAGTCGCTTTGACGAAATCATTTTTTTTGTTAACCTAGTGGCATGTCACAGCCAATAACCGCCCCCACGCCTTTCGACCGTCCGATTGACGAAGCGCGCGTTGCCGCGCTCCGGGCCTCGGGCGAAGCTCCAGAAGGTATCACAGCTTTTGAGGCCATGCGCCGCAGGCAGGAGGCCGATGGCCGACTGCAGAATCTCATCAGTATGCGTGAGCAGTTCGCCACCGCGCAGGCGGAGCTGACAAATCGTATCGGCGCCAATGACTATGAGCGTTGGCGCAAGCATGGCTGGTTTATGCCGCCGCATATCGACCCTGTCGTCGCGCCTTTGGCTGCGCGTGGCGAACCCGTTCTGGTCATTCAGCATAAGGAAGTGGCCGGGCAGATAACAGTGCAGTCACGTGAAGTGGCCTATGAAGGCACGGCGGCCAAGGACGCCAAGGCCATTGAGGCTGGGGTGCTGCACGCCAAGGAAAATTGGCAAAAAGGTTTGGCGATTGACGGCGGCGACGGTGAATTCCGCGCCACTGCCTGGGCTTATGCTAAAATCCATGGCGTTAAGGTCGTCGGCTATAAGCCGAAGCTGCTTAGCAGCGAATGGAAACTGGCGCGCACGATTATCAGCCGTGAGAATGCGATACGGAAGGCCGAAAAGAGGCTGCGCCGGGATGGCAAAGAGATTGGGCCGGACGGTATTCCTGTCTTGCGTGAAGCGATTCAGCCGGCTAGAGCGCCAGACCCTGCCGCAGCACCGGTAGCGCCAAGCCAGCAGCGTCAACACGCTTTTGCATAATATCCTGCCGAAGCACAGCCTGCGTCTCGCCGCCTATCAGCCTGATATGCCGCAGAATACCGGCGCGATGCTACGACTTTGCGCCTGCCTTGGGCTTAGCTTCGATATAATCATGCCCTGCGGCTTTGTGCTGGATGACGCGCGCTTAAAGCGTGTCGCGATGGATTACGCCGCAAAGGCAGATTATGTGCAGCACCAAAGCTGGGCAGCCTTTGCGGCCCAGCGCGCTGAACGGCGGCTGATTTTGCTGTCCACCAAGGCGGCGCATCGTTATACGGACTTCATGTATCAAGCTGACGATATCCTGCTGGTGGGGCGCGAAAGCGCCGGTGTGCCTGACGATGTGTATCAGGCCACGACTGCACGTGTTAATGTGCCGCTGGTAGCCGGCGCACGTTCGCTCAATGTCGTGACTGCGGCGGCGATGGTGGCCGGAGAGGCGATGCGCCAAGTCGGAGCTTGGCCATGACGGAGGCCGTTCCAAAAGCGCTACAAACGGAGTGCGCGTCAGCCGATAAACAGGATGTTGCCGCCCACTGGTTTGCGCATTTGCGCGACGTAATTTGTAACGCATTCGAACAGTTGGAAGATGCGGCCGATGGTGAGCAACCTGCAGGGCGTTTCGAGCGCAAGGTATGGCAACGGCACGATCAGGTGACGGGATTGCCGGGCGGCGGTGGCACGATGGCGCTGATGCGCGGGCGAGTGTTTGAAAAAGTTGGCGTCAATATCTCGACTGTTTATGGGGCTTTCTCAGAAAATTTTCGTGGACAAATTCCTGGGGCTGCCGAGGATGGTCGCTTCTGGGCGAGCGGCATCAGTCTGGTCGCGCATATGGCTTCGCCGCTGGTGCCTGCGGTGCATATGAACACACGGCTCATCGTGACCAGCAAAAGTTGGTTCGGCGGCGGCGCGGATATCACCCCGATGTTTCCAGAAAGCGCTGAGGCGCGCGCAGATGCTGCGGATTTTCATGCTGCCCTGCGTGCGGCTTGCGACAAACACGATACGGCTTATTACCCGCGTTTCAAACAGTGGTGCGATGAGTATTTCTACCTGCCGCATCGTGGCGAGGCGCGCGGTCTAGGCGGCATTTTTTACGACAACCACAACACGGGTAATCTGGCGGCAGACTTCGCCTTTACGCAGGATGTTGGCCGCGCCTTTCTCGATGCTTATCTCCCAATCGTGCGCGCGCGGATGCATTCGCCGTGGACGCCAGAGCAGCGGAGGGCGCAACTCGAGCGGCGTGGGCGTTACGTGGAATTCAATTTGCTCTATGATCGTGGCACGATGTTCGGCTTGAAGACCGGCGGCAATACGGAAGCGATACTTATGTCGCTCCCACCGGCTGTGGCCTGGCCTTAGCCTTGGCAGCGCGTGGCTCGCGAATGGGGCCAGCACCAAACTGCGCTATCAACGTATCTGTTCGGGCAAGCAAAGTGCGCAAATTCTCACTGACAGACCCGCCATCGGCAATCGCCTTTTGCAGCCCGCCATATGTATGCGGGGCAAGCTTTTCAACTGTGCTGTGGTTGACGATGAGATATTGGCGATGATCACGGGATTCGCCGAAGTTCGCCGTAGCTGGTAAGGCGGGCGCTCCTAAAAAGTCGCCTTGTCGTTTCGTTACTTCACGGCGCGCATCAAGCCAAGACTGCTCAATCAAGTGTTCCCGCATTTTCTGCACGCCGGGGATAGTCCAAAGCCGTGTCTCTCCCTGGCGCTGGCGATCCGCAAATATTCCAAACATGCGGACTTCGCTTGGCTCAATCTGCCCGGCATTCATCGCTTCGGGCGAATAGACTTTGTCCAGAACGAACCCTATCCGAGCCTTGCGGCCCTCTTTAAACGTGACATCAAACTTATTTCCGGTCAGCGCTAAAAGCTGAAAGGGCGCCAGCTTGGGGTCGTGCATGGTGTTCCAGGCCTTAAGCTCATCCGCACGACGCAGGATTTGCGCGGGAATCTCAGGCTTATAGTTGTGGGCGAGCACCGCTTTGGCAACCTGAACAAAACTTGCAACAATTTCGGGTTGAAAGAATGCCGCCCGATTTCGCTTGGCCGCATCAGGATCATAAGTGCCTTCGTGTCCTATATATCGCGTATCAAGGTTGGCGCGCAGATCGCAGCGCTCTTTCGGCGCCGTTACAGGATCAAGTGCTGGATGTGCCCACACTGTTTTCCCTTTCAGCGAATGCACCTTTTGCAAATGAACCGGCTCCCCGCAACATGAGCAGGTCGCCTTGATTTCCCATTTCTTACTCTTGTTGGTGCCTTGCAAAACTAGCAATGTATCGAGTGTCACCTTACGGCCAAGGTTGACCAGTCTGAATTCCGCGAGACGCACTGCGTCGGCATTTTGGGCTAACGCGGCGGATTGGCGTGCAGTCTCCAACAGCAAGCGTTCTTTGGCCTGTTGTTCCGGGTCGCGATGTCCATAAATCACGAACGCTCGCTCTTTTTTACGGTCAGTAATTTGTTTGGCCTGTCTCATTGCGCAAATAGACTGCCAGGTTTTACTTTCGTCAATTACTGATTTTTGGCATCTACAACTGGCTTTTAGTTTCGTCGCTTCATGGTAAATTGTGGCGTAAGCCGACACAGAGGGAAGAAGCGTATGGCCGCTCAGAGTAAGTTAAAACGTCTTATGCATGCCGCTAAAGCAGAAATTACTTCATTTAGTGTTTCTGGAGTTTTGGCAGTCGTTGGGGTTGGCCTGGAGCAGGCTGCTCCGCTTCTGAAGCACAGTGCGCCGGCTCATCCTGCACTCGGCGCGCTCGGTGATAGTGCCGAAGCTGTCGGCAAAATGATGCAGACTGTTGCCGTCCCAGCGGCTGGAGCTACCTTCATTACGCTCGTTACCAAATTCGGTAAGGTGTGGCGAGATTTGACGGAAATCAAGGGTGCAAAAAAGTCACCTGCTCGAAATACAGTACATCGCACTAGTCCAAAACTAAACCTCGATAACTGCTTCGGCGGCGATATGGCTGGCTGCGAAGCCTAAGCGCGGTCGAGCGTCGCGCGCGCGAGTCTGAGAAATTCCAAAACTGCCAGTTGCTCGGCGCGTAAGGTCGGATCAATCGCAGTCGCTTGCAGCAACGCTTCGCCATTGATGATGCTCAGGCTACTGCGCAGCATCTTGCGTCGTTGACCGAAGGCGGCTGCCGTAATTTTCTCCAGCACCGCCAACAATTCTGGTGTCGGCCCATCCGCGCGAGGGCGGAAGTGCACCACGGTCGAATCAACCTTCGGTGGCGGGGTAAAGGCGCGCGCGGGTAGGTGAAAGAGCTTTTCGACATGGCAGCAGGCCTGTGACAGCACGGCGAGACGGCCATAGTTCTTGTTGCCAGGAAGCGCATAGATGCGTTCAGCGACTTCGCGCTGGAACATCAGGCTCATGCCGGCAATGGCGCGGTAGTCGCGTAGCCAACGGATGAGTAGTTCTGTCCCGACATTGTATGGCAGATTAGCAATAATTACCTGCGGGGTAGGTGTCAGCGCCGTGACATCGCACTTCAGAGCATCGTCATTGATTAGCCGGAAGCGTCCGGCTGCACCATCAACAAGTGGTTGCAGTGCGGCGATGCAACGTTCATCACGCTCAATTGCAGTTATGCTTAGTGCTGGGCTGGCGAGGAGGGCTCGGGTTAATCCACCGGGACCAGGGCCAATTTCAACGACATGATGACCAGCCAGGTTGCCGCTCAAGCGGACGATTTTCTCCGTAATATTGCTATCGAGCAGGAAATGCTGCCCCAGCCCCTTATTGGCGGCTAATCCATTGGCAGCAATGACCTGCCTTAGGGGAGGTTGATTGGTGAGCCAGTGAGGTTGTGCAATTTCTGTCATGGCTTTCGCCTAACCCTTCGTGTCTTTCAGGGCAACCTGTTTATAAATTTACGCCTGATGCGTTGCTAGTAGAGCCAAAGTAATCTTGTGTTAACCTTATAATATTATTTGATTTTTAACCAGAAATGACGTCCACTCGTTCCGATATTTTTTGCCAGATGGGGCTTTGCACATGCCAAGACATTCGTTTGCCGGTCAGCGTTTTTCTCTGCGTCATCAACTGTTATGCTCCGCTCTGGCTTGCGCGATTCTGTTGCCTGCGCCCACTGTAGAGGCCAGGAACTGGTCAACGAATCCATACACTTCTACGTTGCAAGACTATTTGGCAACGGAACCGCAGCGCTTTAACGAGAAGATGTGGGATTTAATCCGCGCCAATCCTGAAGCGCGTGAACAGATTATGTCGGAAGCCATTCGGCTGAGTTTGACGCACGAAATTGCAGTGCATCCGAATAATAAGGAAGAAATTCTCGCCAAGTTCAAAAAGCTCTATCCGCAATATGCTGATAGGCTTGAAGATTACGCGCTTAGTGAACAGCCGGAGTCACTGGAATTCAGTTCTTTCAAGGACACAAACAAAGTCCGCGTTTTTGCGGAAGATCCTGAAACAGCGCCGACTGGCAGCCGCACTTCGTGGTTTGGCCGCAACTGGCCTTGGGTTCTGCTGGCTGGCGGTGGCGGGGGCGGTGCAGCGATTGCGATAGCCTCTTCGTCAAGCAGTAGTAGTAGCGGTAGCGATACACCAAGTATCCCCGTATATACCGACCCACCAACGGTTGGGGAACAGCAGGAATATAATAACCAATCTGGTTTAGACCGTATCAACGCGGGTGACGCGAATTTAGCCGGATTCACGGGAACCGGTATTACCGTTGCGGTTATCGATTCCGGTGTCAATATTCAGCACCCTGACTTGAAAAACCAGCTGGCGACGGGTGGATTTGACTTTGTTCATGATACTGGAACGGTCACAGATACCGACACCGGTTTCTACCATGGCACACACGTCGCAGGTATCATTGCTGCACAGAAAAACGATTTTGGTATCCGTGGCGTTGCTTATAACGCAAAAATTTTGCCGCTCGCGGCGATTAACCCCGATTCACCGACTACTGCGATCACGGATGCTGTTGCGCGTGCGAAAGCGCAAGGAGCAAAGGTCATCAATGCTAGCTATGGCCCAAATGATACCGCAAATGAACTTTTCGTTCAGAATGGAGCGCAGTTCTATTGGAACAATGCACTGACTCAAGCCACCGCCTATTTAGATTTTGCCAACAATGGCGGAATTCTCGTATTCGCCGCTGGAAATTCGTACACGCCTGGAACAGCCTTAATCAACAACCACCCGACGGGTGGTGGTTTCCTGCCGTTCGTTAGACCTGCGAATAAAAACATCGCTATAGGGCAGCCTGGTGCGTATCGATACTCTGAAGATGGTGTGACCTTATCTACATTAAATGCGGATTATTCCGCGTTGGAAGGAAAGCTGATTGTTGCTGTCGCACTTGAGACAGATAACACGACTATCGCTAGCTTCAGTAACCGTTGTGGCGTTACCAAAGACTGGTGCATTGCCGCACCGGGCGTTGCTATTAACTCAACGAGCGGAACAAACACATATAGTGAATTAGATGGCACTTCTTTCGCTGCGCCGCATGTTTCTGGGGCCATTGCTGTTTTATTAGAGCAACATCCAGAACTGACACCGACCCAGGTGGTCAATCTGTTGCTCAATACCGCAACAGACATAGGGACGGCTGGTGTTGACGATGTCTTCGGACACGGAGCACTTAACCTCGCGGCGGCCCAACAATCGAGCGGGCCTTTCATGGTAGTGACCGGGGCGAATATGAGCGGCAACCAGATATTGCTGAACAATTCTTCCGTGCATGCCAGCCCGGCTTTTGGAGCTTCTTTCGTCAAAGCATTGGGTAGCACCAATATTGGCATCCTAGATGGCTACACGCGTAACTTCACGGTCTCGCTTAATCAGCGCGTGCAATCCAGGCTTTCGACTGTGGATGGTCTGTCTGCGATGCAGCGCTTTGGGCAGAATGAGTTCCGTCCATCGATTGCGATTGATGACAAGAGCAACGTAAGCTTCACCCTGCGACCCAAAGACGGGGTGCAGCGCGTTTCCGATAAGCAGCAACAAGGCTCCTTGGTGAATAGCTACAACTTCACGCACCAGTTGGGCAGCGATGTCGCGATGAGCGTCAGTCACAATGACGCTCGTGCGAATGCACTGAGCTTCAACGAGTCTGACCGCAGCTTGCTCTCCAGCCAGGTGACCGGCAATGGCGTCGGCAATCCGTATCTCGATTTTGTCGCAGACGGATATGCCAATAATGTAACGATGGATCTGCCCTGGGAAGGGCGCTTCCGGGCCACTGCCGCGATGGGCGCTGCAGCTGAAGATAGCGGACAGCGCAACATGTTGACTATGGCGGAGGTCGGGTTTGGTGATGAGTCGCGCGCCGTTACGCTCACGACCGGTGCGATGATTGAACAAAATCGACTGCTTGGTTTACAGGGCACGGGGGCATTTGGTTTGGGGCAGGGGACGACCACCTGGTTTAGTGGTATTTCTGGCCGTTGGCAGGTCGCGCCGAAGACGGAGGTTATTGCCTCGTTCTATGGCGGTGTTACCAACGGTAAAACGGCC
Organism: Alphaproteobacteria bacterium; assembly: GCA_017996055.1. Classification (GTDB taxonomy): domain Bacteria; phylum Pseudomonadota; class Alphaproteobacteria; order UBA9219; family RFNS01; genus JAGOHT01. The sequence continues at coordinate 15,228 of JAGOHT010000009.1, read as the reverse complement.
AACGATTCCTTAGTGCGCGGCATCGAGAGCGTCACCAGCACAACTTGGCGTGTTGGTCTGTCGCAGAGCGATGTTGCACAGGATGGCGACCGCTTCCGCTTCAACGTCGCGCAGCCACTGCGCGCCGAAGGCGGCGCCATGAACCTCAGCCTGCCGCAATATCGCCTGCAAGATGGCACAATAGTGCGACAGGATGCGCGCTTTGGTCTCGCACCGTCGGGGCGTGAAATCGACTTTGAAGCTGGTTATAGCTTCACGGTTGATGACGCTAGCAAGGTTGACTTGGCGGCGATGTATCGTCGTGATGCCGGCCACGTCGCGGGTAAGAGCGAAGCGATTGGCGTGACGCGCTTTAGCCGTGGTTTCTAAATTCAGTTGACTTGCTGGGGTGGTAAAAAATCTTACCCAGCAAGATCAACCATTACCGGCACATGGTCGCTCGGCTTGGGTCCCCAGCCGCGCGCTTCGCGCATAACCTGCACCTGTTTGAGCTTGGGCTGTAAAGCCTCCGTCACCCAGATGTGGTCAAGTCGACGGCCGCGATTGCTTACCGCCCAATCAGCGGCGCGGTAGCTCCACCAAGTGTATAGCTTCTCTTCCGGCGGGATAAAATAGCGCAGCGCATCAACCCAATCGTGCGCCAGCTGCCATCTTATGAAGCGCTCAATTTCCGCCTGTGTGTGAGAAACAACATCCTGCATCTGGCGATGCGACCAGACATCATGCTCCAGCGGAGCGATGTTGAGATCACCTAGCAGTATCCGTTGTGCACCCTTGGGTTGCTTGTCCCACCACGCCGTCTGCTCTTCGACAAAGCCTAGCTTATGGGCGAATTTGGGGTTCACTGCCGGATCAGGCATATCGCCACCGGCGGGCAGGTAAATGTTGTGGAGCTCTATCCCGCCCTTAATGACTGCGTGAATATGACGACAATCTTCTTTGCCTTGCCAATTACGGATGCCGGCCTCTTGCAATGGCGCGCGCGCGAGGATAGCGACTCCATTATAGCTCTTCATCCCCGCGACATGCTGGTGCGGATATCCCGCCTCTGCGAGCGCAGTGGCTGGAAAGTCGACATTCTGACATTTGATTTCTTGTAGTGCGATGACGTCAGGACCCTGCTCCCGAATCAATTTTAAGAGCAGTGGCAGGCGCAAACGAACTGAGTTGATATTCCAGGTGCAGACGCGCATAGCCTAACGCCGATTAAGCGGCTTGTCGCTGCGTGTGTTCTTGCCGAGCTTGGGCGGGACAAAAACAAAACTCTGGCTGGGGGCAGGGACATTTTCCTGCACATTTTGCAGTGCGATAGTTGTCACGCGATTTTGCGCGTCTTGGATACGCCAGCCACGGAAAATTAACGGCTTGTCTTCGAACAACAGAGTTAAACTACCTTGGTCAGAATCTTCTGCTTGTCGCACCGTTACTTCTAGGCGGTTCGCTTCATGGCTCACCTTGGTGACCTGCACGTCGCCAGAAAGCTTGAGATTGGCACGAAGAAACAGGTCTGCCAGCGAGCCGCCGAGCGGTAGCGTATTGCTCTGCCCAAGCTCGCCATCCCACATATACACAAAACTGCCGTCGGCAATAATGAAGTCCTTGAGCGGCGGATCATACGCCAAATTCATTTTACCAGGACGGCTGACCAGTAACGTTCCTGACGTCGTCTGCCCGCTGTCAGTCGTTTGAATAAACTGCGAGGAGAAGGTCGAACGAGTGTTGAGATAACGCTCAACCCGCTGAACTTGTTCACGAGCATCGGCGTCAAGCGCAAAGGCCTGGTTAAACGAAAAGGCCAACAGAGCGGTCGCGAAGCCTAAAAGACGTGCGCGCAATTACTTGTCACCTTTCTTGTCATCCTTACCGCTCAAGGGCAGTGCGACGAAGCGTGCATCGCCTTCCCGGCTGACAAGCAGCAGCAGCGGCTTACCTTTTTCTTTTGCCGTCTTGATCCCTTTGGTGATATCCGCAGTGCTGCTAACTTCTTGTTGGGCAATCTCCAGGATAACATCGCCAGCCATCAACCCACGTTCCGCTGCTTTGCTGCCAGGCTTGACCTCAAGAACAATTAGCCCTTTGACATCCGGCTTTATGCCAAATTTCTTACGGTATTCTGCTGTCAAAGCGCCGACAGAGACACCTATTTCATCGACCGACTCCTTGCCAGCCTGGTTCGGTTCCGAACTCTTAACAAGCTTCTTCTCGGTCTTTTCTTCAGCCTTTTCATGGCTTTCGAGCTCGCCCAGCTTTACGTTGAGTGTGATTTCTTTGCCATCGCGCCAAACGGTGACAGGAACGGTCTTACCGACGGCCGTCTCAGCCACAACGCGAGGCAGACGGCGCATTTCAGTGACTTCTTTGCCGTCAAACGTCAACACAACATCACCATTCTTGATACCAGCCTTGTCGGCGGGACCATCGGCATTTGCGCTGGAAATCATCGCACCTCGCGGTTTACCCATACCAAGACTATCAGCAATTTCCTGGGTCACCCCCTGAATACGGACACCAAACCAGCCACGCTGCGTATGCCCAGTACTCTTTAGCTGATCGACGACATTTTTTGCGAGCGACGCGGGGATAGCGAAGCCGATGCCGACCGAGCCGCCCGTTGGTGAAATAATAGCGGTGTTCACGCCGATGACTTCACCCGCGAGATTAAACATCGGGCCGCCTGAATTACCGCGATTTATCGCTGCGTCCGTCTGGAGATAATCATCATAGGGGCCTGACTGAATATCGCGGGCGCGCGCCGAGAGGATACCTGCCGTCACGGTGCCGCCGAATGCATAGGGGTTGCCAATCGCTACGACCCAATCACCCACGCGGGCTTTGTCGCTATCACCCCACTTGGCGGCGCTCAGCGGCTTTTCCGGCTTGACCTTCAGCACGGCTAAATCCGTCTTTTTGTCATAGCCGATAAGCTCTGCCTTTAACGTCGTATTGTCATGTAGCGTCACCGTAATTTCGTCAGAATCTTGTATTACGTGATTGTTCGTCACCACATAACCCGCCGCATCGATGATAAAGCCGGAACCAACCGAAGTGACCTTCTGGCTATTGTCTTCGGTGGAAGGCGCGCGACGTTGCTGCTGCTGATTCTTAAACTCTTTGAAGAATTCTTCAAAGGGCGAACCTGGGGGTAGCTGCGGCAATCCTTCCATCAAATCTTCAAACTCGGCGGTTTGCGCGCCAGCCTTTTGCACGGTCGAGATATTAACGACCGACGGTAGCAATTTTTCTGCAAGGTCGGCAAAACCAGCCGCAGGCGCTGTCTCAGCCAAAGCAGGGAGTGGGCTGGCTAGACAAAGCGAGAAGGCGAGACCATACACCCCAACAGCGGACTTTACCGAACGCAACATCAGATACAGCTCCCTAAGCAATCAATCGTCATTTCATAACCCATGAATTGGGCGGGATTACGGCATCAGCGATCTGCAGGTTTGCCAAAGACCTCGAAAAATTTGCTGTCCGGCGAAAGCAGGTAGCTTGTGTTGTCGGATCTCAGCGAGGTACGATAGGCCTCGAGCGTCCGGTAATAACTGTAAAACTGCGGATCCTTGTTCATGGCGTCGGCCATGACCTGGATAGCAATTTTGTCGCCTTCACCGCGCAGTTTTTGTGAATCGCGCTGCGCTTCCGAAATTTTGCGTGTCCGATCGGCGTCAGCCTTAGAGCGAATTTCGACCGCCTTCATTTCGCCTTCGGCACGCATAGTAGCGGCCTCTTTCTGTCGCTCGGAGCGCATCCGGCTATAAACATTCTGCACCGTTTCAGGTGGCAGGTCCGTGCGACGGATACGAACATCAACGACTTCGACGCCATAGCGTACGACATTCGTGTTCATCTCCTCCTTGATGCGGTTCATTATTTCGTCGCGCTTTTCAGAAAGCAAATCCGCGACCTGGTAATTGCCAAGCACATTGCGTAGTGAAGAGTTAAGGAAGCCTCCGAGACGTTCGGTCGCCTTGTTCTCGTCGCGCAGGCTTTGCATGAACGTAAGCGGGTCCTTGATGCGCCAGCGCGCAAATCCGTCGACATCAAGAATTTTCTGGTCAGAGAGCGTCACGCGCTGGCCAGATGGCTCCAGTGGTAAAACACGACGCTCAAAATAGGTGACATCCTGAATGAAGGGAATTTTTGCATAAAGCCCTTCCTTCTGAATCACGCGCTTGCTTTCACGGAACTGAAAAACAATCGCTTGTTCCGCCGGATTCACGACAAAGAGCGTGTTGGTCAAAAACAACAGAATACCGGCCATGAGTACGAGCGGAATGATGATCTGGCGGTGCATATTAGTCCTCCTTGCGCGGCACATTTTTGCCGATGCCGTTGAGCGGCAGATAGCCGGCAATGCCCTTGATGTTGGGGTCAACGACGACTTTATTTGCGTCCTTTAGAATGTGCTCCATTGTCTCCAGATACATCTGTCGTGCGGTCACATCGCGCGCGTTCTGGTAAGATTGATAGACACTCAGGAAGCGCTGGGCATTACCGTTTGCCTGGTTGACGATTTGTTCCTTATAAGCACCTGCTTCCTGCAACATCTTAGAAGATTGGCCTTCTGCATCCGGAATAATCTTGTTGCGATAGGTATCCGCCTCGTTGATGCGCGTTTCCTTGTCGGAGCGTGCGCGTGTGACGTCCTGGAACGCGTCAGCCACTTCCTGTGGGGGCATAGAATTACGCAGATTAATCTGCGTCACCATAATCCCCGCCTGATACTGGTCGAGCGTTTTCTGCACGAGTTCGAGCGTTTTTTGTTCAATCTTGTCACGCCCACTGGTAATCGCCGTCTGGATGTTTGATTGGCCAATGACTTCACGCATTGCCGTTTCTGCAACCGCTTTCACGGTCAGTTGTGGTTCAGCAATGTTAAAGACGAAGTCCTTGAGCCGTGTGGGGTCAACCTGCCAGATCACGTCAAAATTAACATCGACGAGGTTTTCGTCACTGGTTAGCATCATGCTGTTGTTGTCGTCCGTCGCAGCGCGGCGGTTGTAATCATCCGCCGGTGTGTAACCAACGGGCTCGCGCCTTGCTGTGGTCACGTCTTTCAGAATGACGTCTTCCAACGGGTATGGCAGGTGGTAGCGCAACCCAGGACCAACAATTTGCTGCACCTCACCAAAACGAAGCACAATAGCAAGCTGTGAGGCACTGACCTGGAAAATGCCACTAAAGCCCCATAGAACGAGCACAATGATTCCCATGATGGCAAAAATCTTACCGCCGCCGATATTGCCCCCCATGAAGTCCTGTGACACTCCCTTCAGGATACGCTTGACGGCATCATACTCATTCTCGCCGCGTTTGCCCCCGCCACCACCGCCTGGCGGCCCCGCCCATGGGTTATTGTTGCCGCCGCTACCACCTCCCGAAGGTGGACGCTTGCTGGCATTGCCCCAGGGGCTATCATTGTCATTAGGGGGGGTCATAAGGTTGCTCCCGAGAGAAAAACAGTGCAGAACGGCAGCTGAATGGCACGCGCCAGCACTATTTGTGCACTCCTCACGGTTTGTCAACCCGCGAAGGCAAATTATGTCGGAAATCAATGAAATAACTGTGCGTAAAGCACTTGCCGCCATTAAGGCACCAGGTGGGGCACAGGACATTGTCTCGGCCAACCAGATTTCTGGCATCGCCATCCGTTCGGCAGCGGGCGGGGCACACGTAACATTCGCAATTGATGTGGATCCCGCACTGGGCAGCAAGCTTGAAACCATGCGTCAGCAGGCGGAAGCGTCCATACGGGCATTGCCTGGCGTAGCACAGGTTTCAGTTGTGCTAACAGCACAACGGCCACAGCCGTCGTCCGCCAAGCAGCCACATGGTGCGCTTGCTGGGAAAATGGAGATGCCTGGTATCCAGACCATTATTGCTATCGCCTCCGGCAAAGGGGGGGTCGGTAAATCGACCACCGCCGTCAATCTCGCACTGGCACTGGCCGAAGGCGGAAGGAAAATTGGGCTGTTTGATGCCGACATCTATGGTCCTTCCGTGCCAAGAATGCTTGGCATTAAGGACAAACCTCTCTTGCGCGCTGATAAAAGGCTGGAGCCGGTACAGGCCTTTGGTCTGGCTGTCATGTCGATGGGCTTTTTGCTCGCCGAGGAAGATAGCCCGCTCATCTGGCGCGGTCCGATGGTGCAGGGCGCTATTCAGCAAATGTTGCGCGACGTTGCCTGGGGTAGCCTAGACACGCTCGTTGTTGATTTGCCGCCGGGTACGGGAGACGCGCAGTTGGCGATAACGCAGCTACTCCCATTGTCGGGCGCGGTGATTGTTTCAACGCCACAGGACATCGCCCTGCTCGATGCGAAGCGTGGCCTGGCGATGTTCCGGCGGGTAGAGGTGCCGATCCTCGGCATCGTCGAGAATATGAGCTATTTCATCTGCCCACATTGTGCCGGTCGCAGCGAAATTTTCAGCCATGGCGGTGCGGAGGCCGAGGCGGAAAAGTTGCAGGTGCCATTTCTTGGCTCTGTCCCCCTTGAGCTAGCGCTGAGACAAAGTATGGATGATGGTAAGCCGCTGGTAGTTTCAGCGCCGCAATCGCCTACAGCAGCGGTCTATCGCACTATGGCGGCGCATATTCGTGCTCACCTTGCACAAAATAAACGAGCTGCAGGTTAGGGAATGCAAACAGCCATAATCATTCCAGCGCGTTGGGGATCGACAAGGTTGCCTGGTAAGCCGCTGGTCAAAATTTCAGGCCGCACCATGCTGTCGCGCGTCGTCGCCATTGCAAAGGCCGCAGCAGTAGGCGCGGCGCAGATTGCGGTGGCGACTGATGATGATCGCATCATCGCTCACTGCCGTGAGCTTGACGTCACCGCCATCCGCACACCAGCCGAATGCGCGACAGGTACGGATAGGGTGCAGGCAGCGGTTGCACAGCTCGCCGTGCCCCCCGATTTCATCGTCAACCTGCAGGGCGACGCACCGTTAACGCCGCCCGATTTTATTGCAGCGCTCATTAAGCGATACGCCTCCAGCCCCGCCGATGTTTTAACGCCCGTAGTGCAACTCAGCTGGGATGCCCTGGATGCGCTGCGTGCAGCAAAGCTGCAGACGCCGCATAGCGGTACCATCGCCGTGTTTGACCAAGAGAGCGGCAGGGCGCATTGGTTTTCGAAAAACATCTTGCCTACCATGCGGAAGGAATCGGCCTTGCGGGCTGCAAACACACTGACACCGGTTTGGCGGCACATTGGAATTTATGGCTATAGCCGCGCGATGCTCACACAGTATGTCGTGTTGCCGCCTGGTTATTACGAAGAGCTTGAGGGGCTGGAGCAACTTCGGGTGTTGGAGCATGGTCACACGATGGTCTGTGTGCCGGTCGATTACCGAGGGCGCGCCGCGATGTCAGGAGTTGATAGTCCAGAAGATGTCGCGCGTGCCGAAGCCCTCATTGCTCGTCACGGCGAACTTTTTCCATGACGACCACACTGGTCATCGCGCGTCATGGCAATACTTTTGACCCTGGCGATGTTATACGGCGTGTTGGCGCGCACACGGACCTGCCTCTCTCCGAGAGCGGCAGACAGCAAGCGGCGAATCTTGGCAAGACTCTGGCTGCACATAAGCTGATTCCAGATATTGTTTTTGCCGCACCCTTGCTGCGTACGAAGCAAACAGCTGAGTTAGCGCTTGCGGCTGTGTCGTGCAGTGCAGCGCTACAACTCCAGCCGCAACTCACCGAGATTGATTACGGACCGGATGAAGGCAAACCTGAAACGGACGTAATTGCACGGCTTGGTGAAAAAGCACTACGCGATTGGGAAGAGAAGCACATAGTGCCTAATGGCTGGCGGATTGACCCCGCTGCTCTCGAAAATATGTGGGAAGCTTTGGCAATGCGCATTCGCACAGACTATGCCGATAAGACGGTGCTGTGTGTCACAAGCAACGGTATCGCGCGGTTTGCACTCAACCTTGCAGCAGATAGTGCTGAGCAAAACACTCCAAAGCTTGCGACGAGTGCTTACGGAGTTTTGAAAAGCGTTGCGAATGGCTGGCGGATTGAATCCTGGAATGTGCGCCCGTAATGGCTATTCATCCTAGCGTTTTTGAAAATCAGCCGCCTCTTTGCTATCAGCCTTATCTTGCTTTTCAAGGCTATCGCGCATCAGTTTGAGCAGTGGTTCGATGTTATTCTCGTTGCGCTGCAACACGGAGCTGTATTCCTGCCGCTGCGAAACGCTCATGCTGATACCTTCGACGATAACGTCAATAATTGCCAACCGGCCTTCAAAGTTTCGTACACGCCAATCTACAACAATTGGCTGATCGCTTTCCGGACGTTGTATATGGCTCGTCACGATGGAGTCGCGTTCGCCTTCGACATGGTCGCTCATGACCTTGAAAATTTCGCCGCTATACATGGCAAAGCGGTCAGAATAGATGTGAATCACGAGCTGCTCGAACAGCTTAAGATATTCGTCTTTTTCTTGCTGCGTCGCGCCGTTCCAGGCGTTGCGCCCGATAACGAAACGGGCAATCGTCGGCAGATCGAAAGATTCGTACATTAACGTACGAAAGGTCTGGTCACGGTCTTCCGGCTTTGTATCTTTGTTGGCGAGAATACTAATAGCCTTATCGCCTAGATTCTGAATGAACGCTTGCGTATCATTTTGCTGCTGGCCTTCATTTAGCGCAGCGGTCGCTTCTGTCTCACTGCTCGCATGGGCGAGGGGAGAGACAAGCAACACTAAGAGCAATGCGGCACGTACCATGACGCACAAAGAACGCGATGCCATAAGGAGACTCCGGATGGGCTTGGCTGCTGAGAGCTTGGTAGACGAACATGACTTGCTTCACCATGCCAAGTTTTCAATAATAAACCTATAATTTTTTTGGAACCGTTGTGGAAAAGTCTCGCACCTTCTTGCTGCACTCTTTTCCATAGAGCAGGTCATGCAATAACATAAAATTAATAATTATGGCGCAAACGCCACAATTCAGCCCTTTTGTAATCAAGGATTTAGTGGCTAATATTGCTACGGCACAGAAAAGATTCGAATTCACGAATTATCGGCGTGCTGAAGCTCTTGCAAGACTCTGGAAGGACAATCTCATGCGTAAAATTCTCTCTCTCGCCGCTTTGGCTCTTTTTGCCGCTGCTTTCGCAGCTCCGGCGTTCGCGAATGAAACTGCGATGGAAGCTGTAACTGAAGCTGCCAGCGAAGCTCCAAAGGCTGCCGTTGAGGCCGTGAAGGAAGCTGTTGAGGCGCCGAAGGCCGCTGAAGCCCCGAAGGCTGAAGAGACCAAGGTCGTCAAGAAGAAGCATCATGGTAAGCGCCATGGCAAGAAGCATCATAAGGCAGCAGCAGCTGCTGCTGAAGCTCCCGCGAAGTAATATATCGGTATTCGCTTCTTACTATCAACCGCCGGTTGGGATCCAACCGGCGGTTTCTTTTTGTAATTTCAATGAGCTTAGCCGTTTTCAGCCAAGACATGGCCCGCCAGATAAAGCGAGCCACAAATCAAAACCCGCGCTTTTTTTGCGGAAAGTCTCGCCAAAGCATGAAGCGCCAAGCTGACACTTTCTGCCTTCTGCGCTTGCATCAAGCCACATACATTTGCGGCATCTAGTGCTTCCTCGGCTGACAGGCTGCTTGGTGTATCAGGGATGGCGACGGCATGAATGGCGGCAATGCTGGATTGCAGCGGCGCAAGAAATTCCGACGGAACTTTCGACTTAATCATCCCATAGATAACGTAAAGTGGTCTTTGTTCTGCGCCATCGTCTGCCCGCCAGGCTGCAGCCTGTTCTGCCAAAACCTCACCGGCTGAATCATTGTGACCTCCGTCAAGCCACAATTCCCAATCGGGCGGCAAGAGCGCCGCCAGCTTTCCGGCTTGTAAGCGCTGCAGCCGCGCTGGCCAGTGTACCTGCCGCAAACCTTGCGCATATTGGTCAGGCGTGACTACATGCGGCAATGTGTGGCGCAGCGTCGCTATGGCGAGTGATGCATTGGTAACTTGGTGTGCGCCGAGCAAAGCCGGGGACGGCAGCACGAGAGCACGATGCGCATCACGATAGACAAAACCCTCGGCATGAGCAGACGTATGCCAGTCTTGGCCATAATGATAGAGCTTAGCCTGCTGCTTTTCCGCTTCGGCGCAGAATACAGCATCGACCGCATCATCAAATTGCTGACCAATAAAACAGTGGACGCCTGGTTTGATGATGCCCGCTTTTTCACCGGCGATTTTGATGAGCGTATCGCCGAGAAACTCCCGATGATCGAATGAGATGCGGCTTATCAAACTCGCCAACGGCTTTGCAACGATATTGGTCGCATCAAAGCGACCCCCGAGTCCCGTTTCAAGGATAAGATAATCAGCAGGTGTGCGTGCGAAGGCGGCGAAGGCTGCTGCAGTCGTCGCCTCAAACTGGCTTATGGTTCCTGGCACGATGACACGTTCAACTTCGCGCAGCAGATCCACGAGCATAGGTTCATCAATCAACTGTCCTGCAAGCCGAATACGCTCATGGAAATGTACGAGATGCGGTGACGTATAGACATGCACGCGTTGGCCTGCTGCTTCCAGCATGGCCCGTAGGAAGGCGCAAGTGCTCCCCTTGCCATTCGTGCCCGCGACATGAAAAACTGGCGGCAGATGGTTCTGCGGATCACCAAAGTGACGTAACAGGTCAAAATAGGCGGGGCGCAGGCTGAGTTCGACGACGCGTGGAAATCCGCCTGCCAGCCTTGCCAGCAGATCATCAGAGGCTGAAGTGCTCAACGGACTTTGCTGCCCGCCACAGCGACAGGCAAGGTGCTGCTTCTGCCGCTAAGCAGCAGACCGAGAATGCGCGCGATTGTGTCGTGCAGTTCTTTGCGTGTCACCACAAGGTCTACCATCCCATGCTCCTGCAGATATTCGGCGCGTTGGAACCCGGGCGGCAAGGTTTCACGAATTGTACTCTCAATCACGCGGGCACCGGCAAAACCGATGGTTGCACCCTTTTCGGCGATATGAATGTCACCAACCATGGCGAATGAAGCAGTGACTCCACCCGTCGTCGGGTCAGTGAGCAGAACGATATAAGGCAGCCCAGCGCGCTTCACCGCTTCGACAGCAATAATCGTGCGCGGCATTTGCATCAGCGAGAGAGCGCCTTCTTGCATCCGAGCACCGCCAGAGGCGGGCACAACGATAAAGGCAGCATGTTGCTCAACCGCATGATTTGCAGCAGTGACGATGCCATCGCCAACGCCCATGCCCATTGAACCGCCCATGAAGCTGAAATCGAAAGCGGCGATGACGGTCTTAATGCCGCCGATGGTGCCTTCGCCTGCCAATATTGCGTCTGGCCGGCCAGTTTTATTCTGCGCTTCTTTCAGTCGGTCACTGTAGCGTTTCTGATCACGAAATTTCAGCGGGTCGGCATTGACCTTGGGTAAGGGGATGCCTTGATATTGGCTGTTATCGAACAATAGCTCGAGCCTCTGCGTCACGCTGATTTTAAGGTGATAGCCGCAATGGCGGCAAACGCTCATGTTTTCTTGCAGCTCGCGCTTGAATAGCATAGCGCTGCAGCCTGGGCACTTGTCCCACAGATTGTCCGGCACTTCCTTGGGGCCGACCAGGCTTTGAATACGGGGGCGGACGAAGTTATTGAGCCAATTCATCAGGAACTCTTTCTCAGCGTGGCGGCAGCGAAGGCGCGCACCAGCGCGCTGATTTCTGGCACAATTTGTGCCCCGATTTTGCCATTTCCGTCAAGATTAGCGGCAATGCGGTCGACCAACGCGCTGCCAACAATGACGCCATCGGCAAAAGCCGCCAGTTCGGCCAGCTGTTCCGGCGTTTTGATGCCGAAGCCGACGGCCAGTGGCATAGCCGTATGATTGCGAATAGCTGTGAGCGCCGAGCGCACATGGTCAACCGTCGCGCTCTTCGTGCCGGTAATCCCCGCGATCGAGACGTAATAAAGGAAGCCGCTGGCACCATCCAGAACCTTGGGCAAGCGCGCCGCATCCGTCGTCGGCGTCGCCAGCCGGATGATGTCGATGCCCAGCTTGTTCGCCTTGGCGCGGAAATCCGCATCTTCCTCCGGCGGCAAATCGACGAGGATAAGCCCGTCAACGCCCGCCGCTGCCGCATCAGCCAGAAACTTCTCTGGCTGATAGGCGAGGATGGGGTTGAAATAGCCCATCAACACAATCGGCGTCGCGCTGTTCTGGGCGCGGAAGCCGCGCACCAGGCTGAGCGTCTTGAGCATCGTCGCGCCGCCCTTGAGCGCACGGATGCCCGCGGCTTGAATGGAAGGGCCATCGGCCATCGGGTCGCTGAACGGCATACCAAGCTCGATGATATCAGCACCTGCCTTAGGCAACTCCGCCAGAATTTTTGCGGTCGTCTCATGGTCGGGGTCACCCGCCATGATAAAGGTCACCAGCGCCGCGCGTTGAGCGGCTTTCGTAGTGGCAAAAGTGGTGCTGATGCGGTTGGTCATGATCCTGTATAGTTTAAGGCTGTTGCTGAGTTTGGACGAAGCGACTCGATGGCGGCTTGTACCTGTTTTTGATCGAGGCAATGATTGCCTACCGGATAGGGGCGAAAGCCTTCTTGATCTTGCTGTCTTTGAACAATTGATTTCAGAAAACGGGGAACCTTACGAGTATTAGTGATTTGCTCCCATAGTTCATCGTTTACACGCAAGGGGAGAACTACGCTTTTTGAAAGTCCTCCGCCGTCTGATATGACGCGAATTTCCGAATTCCCTAGATTTTTCCATGGCACAAAGACGAAAAAACTTTTGTCTCGGAAAATTGTCCAGTCGCAGCGGACATATATTCCTTTACGGTCGATGACCGAATGAACCATGCGTACGCGTGCCAAGAAAAGACTAATCGGCAACGTTAGTAATGGGATGGCTGCACAAAAAAGAGTGCCTATAGAATCTTCCGGCCATGACTGCAATCCATGAAACGCGCCGAACATCCCTCCAATACCAAGTGCTGCTAAAGACATGGCAAATGTGTATTGAACCCATAGCGGCTCGCTAATGATATACGAGTCTTCCCCAATCTCTGGGATAATGTGAGGCATCCTCACAGTGTCACCCCCAGCGCCTTGGCGACAGTGAAGATGTCCTTGTCGCCACGGCCACAAATATTGATGACCATGAGATGGTCACGCGGCAATTTCGGCGCGAGTTTCCGCACAGCGGCGAGGGCATGGGCAGGCTCCAGCGCCGGAATGATCCCCTCAGTCACGCTGCAGAATTTGAAAGCGTCAAGCGCCTCGGCATCGGTCGCCGAGGTATAAGTCACGCGCTTTTGGTCGAAGAGCCAGGCATGTTCGGGGCCAATGCCCGGATAATCGAGACCGGCAGAGATGGAGTGCGCCTCGGTAATTTGTCCGTCCGCATCCTGTAGATAATAGCTCTTGTTGCCGTGCATGACGGCGGGTTTGCCGCCATAAAGGCTGGCGGCGTGCTTGTCGGTATCCAGCCCCAGACCGGCGGCCTCGACCGCCACCATCTTGACATCCGGCTCATCCAAAAAATCATAAAACAGCCCCAGCGCGTTGGAACCGCCGCCAATACAGGCCACCAACGTATCGGGCAAGCGGCCTTCGGCCTCCTGCAACTGCTGGCGCACCTCGCGGCCAATGACGGCCTGGAAATCGCGCACCATCGCCGGATAAGGGTGAGGCCCCGCCGCCGTGCCGATGATGTAAAAAGTGTCATGCACATTGCCGACCCAGTCGCGCAGCGCCTCGTTCATCGCGTCTTTCAGCGAGCGCGAACCGCTGGTGACCGGAATGACCTCCGCGCCCAACAGCTTCATGCGGAAGACATTTGGCTGCTGCCGCTCGACATCGAGCGCGCCCATGTAAATCGTGCAGGGCAGGTTGAAGAGTGCCGCGACGGTGGCCGTTGCCACGCCATGCTGACCCGCGCCGGTCTCCGCGATGATACGCGTCTTGTTCATGCGGCGAGCGAGCAGAATCTGCCCCATGCAGTTATTGATTTTATGCGCACCGGTATGGTTCAGCTCGTCGCGCTTGAAATAGAGTTTCGCGCCGCCGAGTTCCTTGGTCATACGCGCGGCATGATAAAGCGGCGAGGGGCGCCCGACATAATGTGTCAGGTAATAATCTAGTTCCTGCTGGAAGGTGGGGTCGGCTTTGGCCTGATTGTAGGCTTCCTCGACTGCCAAAATCAGCGGCATCAGGGTTTCAGCGACATAACGGCCGCCATAAGCGCCGAAATGACCGGCAGTATCCGGCATGTTTTTGTATGAGTTCTGGATCATGGTGCCGCACCATAGCGGAAATGAAGCAGCCGTCAAATCGAAGGTTTTTTGGGCGTTAAGGATTGTGGCTTGCCCCGCTCGCCAAGCGTTGGTTGCGGCAGTTTCTCGACATCCTCGAACCCGCCACACGCAATCTGGGCCGCTCGGCTGGCCTCGGCGCGCAGGCGGCGGGCAGTTATATCGGGATGCTCGGCCACAACGGTAGCCAGCTTGCCGTCACAGCCGATTACGGCGTCGGCGTGCTGCACAACCAGCAGGTTTGGTGCCGCTTCAGGTGCAATCTGTAGCAAACGCACCAAGGCCGCTGCCTCCGTGCCAGCGCCAGCACGGCGCCTCAACAGTGCGAGGGCGATGCCTGTGCTGCGCGCCTTACCTTTGCGGCACTGCACGATGAAGACATCATCACTGCCAACAGATAGTTGGGCATCAAAATGTTTGAACGCAGCACGCATATGTTGCTCGTTTGGTCCTTGCGGATGCGGCTGCTCGACATCCCACATCGTTAAAATAAGTTGCTTCTGTTGCCATTGCGCGTCCAAAGTCTCGGCCAGGCGTGGCGCACGACCGCGCTCCGGCGTCTCCGCGCCCGGATGTTCGATGGAGATGACACCTGCGACGGGCTTACCGCTCGCTTCAATCGCCTGCACACGGGCAAGCAAATCGGTAGCTTTGCAGATGACAATGTCAGGAAATTGCATGAAGCTCTTTCATCGCACCAAGCTGACCCTCAACCCAATCCTGCACGTCTTTCAGCAACGTCAAGCGTGGCACAGCGCCTACAAAATCATCAAAAGCGTTTGGCGAACCAAACAGCACAACCGGCTTCTTGTACTGTACAGCCAATGCAACTTCGTTTTTGGTGCCGACGCTACCCGGCAGTGCGATGACAATCGTAGCGGTCAGGATATTTACATGATTGCGGGTAATCGCGTCATCCGGCTGGCCG
>JAGOHT010000125.1 GCA_017996055.1 Alphaproteobacteria bacterium | reverse complement strand
TCGCGGTGAAGCGCAAGCTGCAACCGGGCGACAAGATGGCCGGTCGTCACGGCAACAAGGGCGTTATCAGCCGCATCGTGCCATGTGAAGACATGCCACACCTTGAGGATGGTATGCCGGTCGATATCGTGCTGAACCCGCTCGGCGTGCCGAGCCGCATGAATGTCGGGCAGATTCTTGAAACGCATCTCGGTTGGGCTGCCGCCAATCTTGGCCGTCAAATCGGCGAAGCGGTCGAGGCCTATCAGCAGAGTGGTTCGCGCAAGCAGGAAATCGCCGACCTGCGCACCAAGCTCAAGAGCATCTACGGCGAAGATATCTATAAGCAGAGCATCGCCGAACTGGATGATGAGCAGACAGTCGAACTTTCGAAGAACCTGACTTTCGGCGTGCCGTTTGCGACGCCGGTGTTCGATGGTGCGCGTGAAGACGACATCGTCCGCATGTTGGAACAGGCGGGCGTTGCCAGCTCTGGCCAGATGACGCTGGTTGATGGCCGTACCGGCGAGCCGTTCGATCGCAAGGTTACGGTTGGCTACATCTATATGCTCAAGCTGCACCATTTGGTTGACGATAAGATCCACGCGCGGTCCATCGGGCCTTACTCGCTGGTCACCCAACAGCCGTTGGGCGGCAAGGCGCAGTTTGGTGGTCAACGCTTCGGTGAAATGGAAGTCTGGGCGCTGGAAGCTTACGGCGCGGCCTACACGTTGCAGGAAATGCTCACTATCAAGTCGGATGACGTTTCCGGTCGTACCAAGGTCTATGAGGCCATTGTGCGCGGCGAAGACAATTTCGAAGCCGGCGTACCGGAATCCTTCAACGTCTTGGTGAAGGAACTGCGGTCACTGGGTCTGAATGTCGAGTTGGGCATGCAGCAGCTGATTGAGGGCGAGAACGACAATGAACAGCCCGCAGCGCTGCCACCCGCGGCCAACGGCTAAGGACTGCCCTGTTTTTGTAAGAACGTTTTGTTCCGTTATCGGAGAGTGCACGAATGAATGACCTGATGAACATCTTCAATCAGCAGAGCGCACCGCAGAGCTTTGACCAGATTCGGATTTCAATCGCTTCACCGGAGCGTATCCGCTCCTGGTCTTATGGTGAGATCAAGAAGCCAGAAACCATCAACTACCGGACATTCAAGCCGGAACGCGATGGCCTGTTCTGCGCTCGTATTTTTGGCCCGATCAAGGACTACGAATGCTTGTGCGGCAAGTACAAGCGCATGAAGTATCGCGGCATCATCTGCGAAAAGTGCGGCGTTGAAGTCACTCTGCAGAAGGTGCGCCGCGAGCGCATGGGGCATATCGAGCTGGCCGCGCCTGTCGCGCATATCTGGTTCCTGAAGTCACTGCCAAGCCGCATCGGTCTGCTGCTTGATATGACGCTCAAGGATATCGAAAAGGTGCTTTATTTCGAGAGCTATATCGTTCTCGAACCAGGACTGACCCCGCTCAAGATGCGTCAGGTTTTGTCGGAAGAAGAATATCTGACGGCGCAGGAAACCTACGGCGAAGACGCGTTCACAGCCTATATCGGTGCGGAAGCGGTCAAGCAGATGCTGCAAGGCATCGACCTGCATGAAGAAAAAGCCAAGCTGCGCGAAGAAATGCGCGAAACGACCTCGGACGCGCGCCGCAAGAAGATCGTCAAGCGTCTCAAGCTCATCGAGGCTTTTGCCGAATCCGGCGCCCGTCCGGAATGGATGATTCTGGATGTCGTACCGGTCATTCCGCCCGAATTGCGTCCGCTGGTGCCGTTGGATGGTGGCCGCTTCGCGACCTCCGACCTTAACGACCTTTATCGCCGCGTCATCAACCGCAACAATCGCCTGAAGCGGCTCATCGAGCTGCGCGCGCCGGACATCATCGTCCGCAACGAAAAGCGTATGCTCCAGGAAGCCGTTGACGCGCTGTTCGACAATGGCCGCCGCGGTCGCGTCATTACTGGTGCGAACAAGCGTCCGCTAAAGTCACTCAGCGATATGCTCAAGGGTAAACAAGGTCGCTTCCGTCAAAATCTGCTCGGTAAGCGCGTTGATTATTCTGGCCGTTCGGTCATCGTCGTCGGTCCGGAACTCAAGTTGCATCAGTGCGGTCTGCCGAAGAAGATGGCACTCGAACTGTTCAAACCGTTTATCTATGCCAAGCTGGAACTCTACGGCATGGCTTCGACCATCAAGGCCGCGAAGCGTATGGTTGAGAAGGAGCGTCCTGAAGTTTGGGACATTCTTGAAGAAGTTATCCGCGAGCATCCGGTGCTGTTGAACCGTGCGCCGACGCTCCACCGTTTGGGCATCCAGGCCTTCGAGCCCGTGCTGGTGGAAGGCAAGGCGATCCAGCTGCATCCGCTAGTTTGCACGGCGTTTAATGCTGACTTCGACGGCGACCAAATGGCTGTGCACGTCCCGCTCTCGCTGGAAGCCCAGCTGGAAGCTCGCGTATTGATGATGTCGACCAACAACATTCTCAGCCCAGCGAACGGCAAGCCGATTATCGTCCCGTCGCAAGATATCGTGCTCGGTCTCTATTACATCTCGTTGCAGCGAAATGGCGAACCCAATGAAGGCAAGGCTTTTGCCGACATCGGCGAAATCCAGCAGGCGTTGGAGTCCAAGGTCATTACGTTGCACACGAAGATTCAGGCGCGTTATCATGGCGTCGATGCCGAAGGGCATCCTGTCATAATGCGAGTCGAAACCACGGCGGGCCGTATGTTGCTTTCCGAGATTCTGCCGCGGCACCCCAAGCTGCCATTCGAACTCATCAATCGCGTCTTGACCAAGAAGGACGTCACTAACGTCATCGATGCGGTCTATCGCCATTGTGGCCAGAAGGAGACGGTGATTTTCGCCGATCGCCTGATGGGGCTCGGCTTCCGTCACGCTTGCCGCGCCGGCATTTCGTTCGGCAAGGACGATCTGGTTATCCCGCAGGCTAAGGGCAAGCTGCTCAAGCAGGCGCAAGACCAGGTCAAGGAATATGAGCAGCAGTATCAGGACGGTCTCATCACCAAGGGCGAAAAATACAATAAGGTGGTGGACGTCTGGTCGGCTTGTACCGAGTCTGTCGCTGAAGCCATGATGAAGGGCATCACCGATACCGGCCACGGCCAAATCAACAGCGTTTACATGATGGCGCACTCCGGTGCGCGCGGCTCGGCAGCGCAGATCAAGCAGCTCGCCGGGATGCGCGGCTTGATGGCGAAGCCTTCCGGCGAAATCATCGAGACGCCGATTATCTCGAACTTCAAGGAAGGACTCACGGTTCTCGAATATTTCAACTCGACGCACGGTGCCCGTAAGGGGCTGGCTGATACGGCGTTGAAGACCGCGAACTCCGGGTACCTCACTCGCCGTCTGGTCGATGTCGCGCAAGACGCCATCATCAGTGAAGTGGATTGTGGTACGACCGATGGTCTGCAGGTGCGTGCGGTCATTGAGGGTGGTGAAATCATCGCCCCATTGTCCGAGCGTATTCTCGGTCGCACGGCGTCGTCCGACCTGGTCAACCAGCAAGGACATGTCATTGTTTACGGCGGCGAGCTCATCGAAGAACCACATCTCGACCAGATCGACCGTGCGGGCATCGATACGGTGCCAATTCGCTCGGTGCTGACCTGTAAGTCAGAGGTCGGTGTGTGTGGCAAGTGTTACGGGCGCGATTTGGCACGTGGCACGCCGGTCAATGTTGGCGAGGCGGTGGGGGTCATCGCGGCGCAGTCGATCGGCGAACCGGGCACGCAGCTCACTATGCGCACATTCCACATCGGTGGCGCAGCGCAGCGTGGTGCGGAGCAAAGCTCGGTTGAAGCGGCGTTCGATGCCACGGTGCGGATTAAGAACCGTAACGCCGTTCTAAACAGCGAAGGCAAGCCCATCATCATGGCTCGGAATTGCGAAATCGTCCTACTCGATGATTTGGGTCGTGAAAAGGCGCGCCATCGCGTGCCTTACGGCACCAAGCTGTTGGCCGACGAAAATGCCAACGTTAAAAAAGGGCAGAAACTGGCCGAATGGGACCCCTACACGCTGCCGATTATCACGGAGCGGGAAGGGCGGGCACATTACGCCGACCTCATCGAAGGCATTTCGGTGCGCGAAGTGGTCGACGAAGCGACCGGCATTTCTTCCAAGAAGGTCATCGACTTCCGTCAGCAGCCGAAGGGCGCCGAGCTGCGTCCGCGTATCGTGCTGCACGACGAAAAGGGCAACATCATCAAGCAAGCGAACGGCGCGGAAGCCCGTTACTTCCTGCCGGTTGATGCCATTCTGAATGTCGAGAACGACGCCAAGGTGCGCGCCGGTGACGTGCTGGCCCGTATTCCTCGTGAAGGTTCGAAAACTCGCGACATCACCGGCGGTCTGCCGCGGGTGGCGGAATTGTTTGAAGCACGCCGTCCTAAGGACTTTGCCATCATTGCGGATGTCGAAGGCAGGGTTGAGTTCGGCAAGGACTACAAGGCCAAGCGCCGCATCATCGTGCGGCCGGTTGATGAAAGCCTGCAGCCGCGCGAATATCTCGTGCCGAAGGGCAAACATGTTTCGGTGCAGGAAGGCGATATCGTTCAGCGCGGTGACTTGCTGATCGATGGCAGCTTGGTGCCGCATGATATTCTGAGCGCACTTGGCGTTGCCGCGCTCGCTGAATATCTGATTAATGAAATTCAGGAAGTCTATCGTCTGCAAGGTGTGAAGATCAACGATAAGCATATCGAGGTCATCGTCCGGCAGATGCTGCAGAAGGTGGAGATCACCGATGCGGGCGACACGACCTTCCTGGCGGGCGAGCAGGTTGATCGCACTGAGTTCGACGAGATCAATGCCAAGGCTGTGGCTGAAAATCTGTTGCCGGCGCAATGCACCGCCGTGCTGCAGGGTATCACCAAGGCCAGTTTGCAGACGCGGTCGTTCGTGTCCGCCGCATCGTTCCAGGAAACCACGCGCGTCCTCACTGAGGCGTCTGTGGCGGGCAAGAGCGATACGCTGCAGGGGCTCAAGGAAAACGTCATTGTCGGCCGCCTCATTCCGGCGGGTACGGGCAGTGTCGTCAACCGTCTGCGCCGCATTGCGGCCGCGCGTGATCTTGAAGCCGAGAAGTTGGATCAGGATAAGCAGCAGGCTTTGGCTGAGCAGCAGAAGAACGTGGCGTAAGCTACAAGTTTTTGCTGCCAAGACTGATTACGCCGCCCCAGACGGGGCGGCGTTTTCATTTTGGCTTGAATATGGTAAGACGGCTGAAGACTGTTTCGGTGAGGGCCGGGTGTCTTTCCGTACGCTCCTAATGGTGTTGCTCTTGTGCTCAGCAGTCTCTGCGGAGGCAGGTGACGCGCGCAAAAAATTGCAGGAAGTCGAAGCTGCGTTGCAGGAGAAAAAGGCCGCCGCCGAGCAGGCCTCACGCGCGGCGGGGAGTAGTAGCACGGATGTAAAACTGATTCAGGAACAGCTCCGGCAGGCCGCGAAAGACGAAAGCGAGCAACAGTCAGCCTATGACGCGCTCACCGCCGAGATGGAAGAACTACGTGGCAAGGCGACGACGGCCAAAACCGCGCTTCAAGAATCAGCGCAGCGCCAGACTGGAGCGCTCGGTATGATGCTGCGCTTGGCGCAGCTCCCTGCCGCGGCCTGGTGGCTCTATGACGGCATATCGCTTGACCAAGAGCGCCGCATGCTGCTGTTGCGCGGCGCGGCGCAGGGGCTCGGCGCGCAGGCAGAGAAGCTCCGCCAGGCGATAGCGGCGGTCGATACGCTGCAGAAGCAGCTGGAGGCCAAACAAACAGAAGTGGTCGCGGCAAAAGCCAAGCTGCAGGAGCGGGTTGGTTTGCTCAATACGATGATTGCCGAGCGGCAGAAAATGGCGCGTGAGCATCGCGCGGCTTTTAGCAATTTGCAGCAAGAGGTCACCAAGCTGGCCTCTGCCGCTTCGGATTTGCGAGGGTTGCTCGACAAAATGGCGGCGCGGCCGCAGCCCAAGCCTAGCAAGCCGGGTGCAGGTGCCGAGAGCGAAGCGCGTGACGCCGGAGAGGATGAGGCGAGCCTGATGCCAGTTTCCGGTCGCATTGCTCGCACCTTCGGCTCAAAGGATACATACGGCATTACTAGCCGAGGCCTAACACTGAGCGCCAAAGCTGGCACACGCATCGTGGCGCCGATGGGCGGGAAGGCAGTATTCGTCGGTCCCTTCAAGGGCTATGGCACGATTGTTATTCTCCAGCATACGGGTGGGCTCCATAGCCTTCTGGCGGGCTTCGGCAAGGTTGACCTCGAATTGGGACAGAAAATCCTGGCCGGTGAGCCAATTGGCCAGGTCGCGGCTGGAAAAAATGGGGGGCTGGGCGAGATTTATTTTGAGCTGCGCCGCAACGGCGAGCCTATCAATCCCCAGTCCGTCAAAAAACCTCAATCCTAGCAGATTGTGCCAGAGCCGATTGCGGTGTGAGGAATTGCCTGACCACGTGAATTGCCGTGTCTTATTAATTTGAGCTAGTCAATTTTTGACGTTTTGGTAATATAAACAGGCTTTCATACGCCCGCCGACTTCCTTTTCAGGATAACCCGATGTTCCTCCGCGCTTTTTCGTCGTCGCTTCTCTTTGTTGTTCTGTTGGCGCTGCCAGCTTGTGCCGAGCAGGCCACAGG
>JAGOHT010000124.1 GCA_017996055.1 Alphaproteobacteria bacterium | reverse complement strand
GGATCGCATCGGCGAAGTTATCAATGGCATCGTCAAGCGCGTCGAATATGGCAATGTCACGGCCGATTTGGGTCGTGCCGAAGCCGTGCTGCGGCGTGACGAAGCCTTGCCGCGCGAGCATTTCAAGAATCAGGATCGCGTCCGTGCCTATATCTACGATGTGCGTGAAGAAGTGCGCGGGCCGCAGATTTTCGTCTCCCGCACCCACCCGATGTTCATGGCGAAATTATTCGCGCAGGAAGTGCCGGAAATCTATGACGGCATCATCGAGATTAAGGCCGTGGCGCGCGACCCGGGCAGCCGCGCTAAAATCGCGGTGGTCTCGAACGATAGCAGCATCGATCCGGTTGGTGCTTGCGTCGGTATGCGCGGCAGCCGTGTGCAGGCTGTCGTCGGCGAACTGCAGGGCGAGAAGATTGATATTATCCCCTGGTCGCAAGACCCGGCGACCTTTGTCGTCAATGCCTTGGCGCCGGCTGAAGTCAGCAAGGTCGTGCTCGACGAAGAAAACAACCGCATGGATGTGGTGGTGCCGGATGAGCAACTATCGCTTGCCATTGGTCGCCGCGGGCAGAATGTCCGCCTCGCCTCCATGCTCACTGGCTGGGATATTGATATCCTGACCGAGAAGGAAGAATCCGAGCGCCGTCAGGAAGAAGTCTCGCGCCGCACCTCGCTCTTCATTGCCGCATTGTCGGTAGATGACGTCATCGCCCACTTACTGGTGGCGGAAGGCTTCACCCGTGTCGAGCAGCTGGTGGAAACGCCAGTCGATGAACTCGCCGAGATTGAGGGCTTCGACCCCGAAGTCGCGCAGGAACTGCAGCAGCGTGCCACCACGTGGCTCAATGAACGGGCGGCGCAGTTGGAAGCGCGGCGGCATGAGCTGGGCATTGCCGATGCCGTTCTGGCCTTGCCAGGCATGACGGTAGAAATGGCGGTCAAGCTGGGTGAGAAGGGCGTGAAAACGCTTGATGATGTCGGCGATCTGGCGGGCGATGAGCTGCGCGAGATGCTGGGCAATGACCAGCTGACCGAAAACCGTGCCAATGAGATGATTATGGCGGCACGGGCGCACTGGTTCACCGACGCGCCACAGGCCTGAAAGATGGGATGGGGAGCTATCATATGTCTGAGCCCCCAGCCCTAACCTCAGAGGCCATGGTTGAAAACGAGGCAGCGGCGGAACGACGCTGCCTCGTCACCGGCGCGGTGCTACCCCGCGCGACGCTCATTCGTTTTGTCGCCAGCCCGGATAATTATGTCCTGCCGGACTTGGCAGAAAAGCTGCCCGGGCGTGGCTTTTGGGTGAGCGCGAACCCTATCGCCATCACTGAAGCAGGGCGCAAGAACTTGTTTTCGAAAGCTGCAGGTGCCAAGTTACAGTGCGCGCCTGATCTGGCGGCCCAGGTAGCCCAGCTCTTGCGGCGCGATCTGCAGCAAAAGCTCGGTTTAGCCAAACGCGCGGGCGTTGTCGTCGTGGGATTCAATCAGGTTGAGCCCGAACTCGCGCGTGGCAGCCTGCGCGCGCTGTTTGTCGCTAGCGATGCCGGTGCAGACGGCAGCGCCAAGTTGGCGCGCCTCAATCCGACCCTGCCCTGCTGGCGTTTGCTGAGCAGCGTCGAGCAGGGACAGGCGCTGGGGCATGATCAGCTGGTTTATTTGGGGTTGCGTTTTCATGCGCTTACCAGCCGTATTTTGACGGCCTCCACGCGTTTTTCTGCGTTCGCAACGCAGGAAAACGTTGCGCCAACGCCGCCGTTGGCGCAGATTGGCGCCAGTTCCGCCACGGGATTGCCGGGGGTGGCTGGTGTTGTTGCGCCGCCGCCAGACAATCAAACTTAAAGGCGTCAAGCCAAAGGCAAAGAGACTTAGGGTAAGATGAGCGAGCAAGAAGGCAAAAAAGTTCTGTCACTGGGTGGGGCCAAGCCGAAGCTGGAGCTCAAGAAGCCGATGGATTCGGGTTCAGCCAACGCGGGTCTGGTGCGCCAGAGCTTTAGCCATGGCCGGTCGAAGACCGTTGCCGTTGAAGTGAAGCGCAAGCGCGAAGGCGAAGCAACGAGCGCAGGTGTACGTGCAGTCACGCTTGATAGTACGACGACATCCGCGGCGCGCCCAATGACCAGTGGCGGCGCGCCACGTCAGCTCACCAAAGAGGAGCGCGATGCCCGCGCCCGCGCGCTGCGCGGTGCTGTGCTTGAGGGCGGCGAAGTCCGCCGCAGCAGCCTCCCGCCGGTAGTGCCGACCGCAGTCCACCGCGTGCCGGAAAAGCCAGCTGTCGAAGTGGTAGAAAATCTGGATAGCGAGACTCTGCGCCAGCGCGAGCTCGCTGAGCTGCAGCAAATTCAGCAGCAGGAAAAAGTCGCCGCAGAAACGCGCAAGAAGGAAGATGAAGTGCGTCGCCGCGACTTGGTCGAAGGCCGCCGTAGCGATGATGGCCGGATGCGCGCCGCCACGGCGCCCGTGCGTCCAGGTGGGACGGCCGCTGTTGCGGCTCTTCCAGGCCGTCCGGCAACCACCGACGAGGAAGAAGAACGCAACCGTAAGCGCCGTCGTGCCGGACTTGATGTGCCGCCACCGCGCGGCGCCAAAGTGGGCGAGAAGCGCCGTGATGGGCGGGTAAATCTCCAGCGTGTGCTGTCGGGTGAAGAAGGCGAGCGCACTTATAGCGTTGCCTCAATGCGGCGCCGCATTCAGCGCGAAAAGCGCCAGATGAACCAGGACCAAGACCAGCAGAAGCTGGCGCGTGATGTTGTTATTCCTGAACTTATCACCGTGCAGGAATTGGCGAATCGCATGGCTGAACGCGCGGGTGATGTTATCAAGGCGTTAATGAAACTCGGCACTATGGCGACGATTACCCAATCTATCGATGCCGATACGGCGGAGTTGGTCGCCAGCGAATTCGGCCATCGCATCAAGCGCGTGACCGAGGCTGATGTCGAGCAGGTACTCGTCGATCAAGGCGATACGGATGCCGCGCAATTGCCGCGTCCGCCCGTCGTCACCGTCATGGGGCATGTTGACCATGGCAAGACCTCACTACTCGATGCACTGAGGAAGACTGACGTTGCGGCCGGTGAAGCGGGGGGCATTACTCAGCATATCGGCGCTTACCAGGTTATTTTGCCGAAGGCCTCGCACGGTTTTGACCGCGTCACCTTCATTGATACGCCAGGGCACGCCGCCTTTACCGAAATGCGAGCGCGTGGGGCGCATGTCACCGACGTGGTCGTGCTGGTCGTCGCAGCCGACGACGGTATTATGCCACAAACCATCGAAGCCATTCGCCATGCCAAGGCCGCGAAAGCGCCGATGATTGTTGCTATCAATAAGTGCGATCTACCCGGGGCGAACCCAATGCGGGTGCGCCAGGATTTGCTGCAACACGACGTGCAGGTCGAAGATATGGGCGGCGATGTGCTCTCGGTCGAAATTTCGGCCAAGACGCGCATGGGGCTCGACAAGCTGCTCGACGCCATTCTGCTGCAAGCGGAAATCCTTGAGCTGAAATCGAATCCTAACCGTGCCGCCGTGGGTGCGGTGATTGAAGCCAAGCTGGAAAAAGGCCGTGGTTCAGTCGCGACGGTGCTGGTGCAAAAGGGTACGCTTAAGGTCGGCGATATTTTCGTCGCCGGTTCGGAATGGGGCCGCGTACGCGCCCTCGTCGATGATCGTGGTCGCACCGTGACGGCGGCAACGCCGGCGCAGCCGGTGGAGGTGATAGGTCTGACGGCAGCTCCCCAAGCAGGTGATGATTTTACCGTTGTTGAGACAGAAGCCAAGGCGCGCGAGGTCAGCGAGTTCCGGCAGCGCAAGCGGCGGCAGCAGCAAGTGGCCGCCAGTGGGCGTGGTTCGCTCGAGCAAATGCTCGCCAATATCAAGAGCGGCCAGGCCAAAGAATTGGCCGTGCTCATCAAAGGTGATGTGCATGGTTCGGTCGAGGCGATTAAGGGTGCGCTCGAGAAGATTATTGATACGGAGAATGAAGTCCGCGTCCGCGTGCTCGATGCTGCGGTCGGCGCGATTACCGAATCTGACGTCACGCTCGCCAATGCCTCCAAGGCGATTATTATTGGCTTTAATGTCCGTGCCAATCCACAGGCGCGCGACATGGCGCGGCGGGATGGCGTCGATATTCGCTATTACGCCATCATTTATAATGTCATCGATGACATTAAGCTGGCACTGAGCGGCATGTTGGCTCCGACACTACGTGAAAAATTCCTCGGCAATGCTCAGATTCTGCAGGTCTTTAACATCACCAAGGTCGGCAAGGTCGCCGGTTGCAAAGTGGTTGAAGGCGTGGTCAAGCGTGGGGCGAAAGTTCGGCTGCTGCGTGACAATGTCGTTATTCACGAAGGCAGCCTGAAGACGCTCAAGCGGATGAAGGATGAAGTCAAGGAAGTTAGCCAGGGTTACGAATGCGGCATGGCCTTCGAGAATTATGACAATATCGAAGCCAACGACGTTATCGAATGTTTCGAAATGGAAGAGATCGCTCGCGCAATTTAAGCTCGCTGTCTGAATTTGGCAGCACGTCTGGCGTGGTTCATTTTCCCTTAAGAGCAGGCATCGTGTAGTGCTTTCATGATGTTAGCCGTTTTGGCGGCCTTGTGCGTCTCCCCGTCTGGCGGCGTATATTTGTGGATTTTGTCCGGTATTTTAGCAAAACCTCAATCAAATTCACTTAGTCTGGGATTATTCGAAAGACGTGATTTTGGTCATACCGCGCGCCACTATTTAGGGCAAATCCGTGGTAGGACAGAGGGGATAAAGCGATGTATATCGAAATTCCGCAACGACTCCTCGCAATAGCGCTTCCTGACAATCAGTTGCGGATCGACCCTGTTCTGGGCCTGCCTGACCGTTTCGGCCTTGGCGCCGTGCTGGAGCAGGTCCAGCAACAGGCGCTCCATCATCCGGTTGCCGCGTCCTATTTTGTTCTCGGTGTTGATCGGATGCGCCTACTGCAACAGGTGTTCGGTATCGAGACCGGCCATCAAATTTTGCTGACGTTGGCGCAACGCCTACAGCGTCATTGCGCGGGACGGGCGCATGTCTGCTGGCTGGGTGGCGATATGTTCGCCATCGTCATGCTGCATGAAGAAGGCGTAGCGACTGTTGATCTTGCCACCGCGTTGCAGGACCTGCTGCGCGACCCGCAGCAAAGCTGGCCACTCGACGCCCATGTTACGGTTTCCATCGGCGCCGTGGTGGTTGCCACGCAGACACCGCAGGCTGTGATAGCCGCTGGTGAAAGTGCGTTGCGCGAAGCCAAGCAGAGTGGGCGCAATGCGTGCGTCGTGCATGATGCCGTGCATCATACGCCGCAACAGGAAATGCAAGCCGATCAGTTGCGGACTGCGCGACTGGTGCAGCGCGCGCTGCAGGAAGAGACGCTTTATCTAGTTTATCAGCCGGTCGTCTGCTCACGCACCGGTCAGGTGCTGTTCTATGAAGCGCTGGTGCGGATGCAGGATAAGGACGGGAGCCCGATTGCCGCCGCGGCCTTTATTCCGGCGGTTGAACAGTTCGGCCTTTCTTATACTCTCGATTGTCGTGTGCTGCAGCTGGCGGTGGCCGAGCTGAAGGCGCATCCCGAACTGCAGCTTGCGATCAATATCGCCGCTTCCACTAGTGAAAATGCAGATTGGCATACGCATCTCGATACGACATTGGGCAATCGCCGCGATCTTGCCGCGCGGCTGATTATTGAGATTACTGAAACGACGCAGATTCGCGATCTTGCCCGCGCCAAGCAGTTTGTGGACCGCGCTCGTGCGCTGGGTGGGCGTGTGGCGATTGACGATTTCGGGGCTGGCTATACCAGCGTGCAGCATCTCACCGGACTCCCCATCCATTTGATGAAAATTGACCGCGCTCTGGTGCATAATGTGCAGCACAATCCGCAGCAGCAAAACGTGATGCGGGCGATGATTGCACTGGCGCGGTCGCTCGGACTATCGATTGTTGCGGAAGGCGTCGAAGATGCTGGCGCGGCGGACTGGTTGCGCCTAGCGGATGTCGATATGCAGCAAGGCTATCATCATGGACATCCGGCGCTTCTGCGCGCCGGTGTCGCAGCCTAATCAAACTATCAACTTCCGTTAGGCGGCTTGCGGTGTGGCCAGCAGCTTCGCGCTATTGGCGATCATTTCCAGCAAGGTGCTGTGTTCGCCGCCTTGGCCAATCAGACTCTCCAAGCGCTGCCGTGCAGCCGCTACCACGTCCGGCTTGCTGTCGGGGGCAACCCCGAGAATAGCTGCGCTCTCTGCACGGCTTGGCACCGCAAGCGTTGGCGTTGGCGTGGTCAGCATCGATTTGCCGAAATCGCGCCGCCAATGCACCGGACCTTCCTTGTCGAGCCACGCATCGAGAAGGACGACGGCAAGCGAATCATGGGTCGCGATTTCGGTGCGAAGGTTCATCAAATCGTAGCCGTCCATCTCATGCAGATGCCAATTCTGCATCTTGCCTTGCAGCACATTGCCGGAGAATTTGCCGCTATCGTGATCGATGTGGAGTTCCAGCCAGGCGGAGCGCAGCAGCGAGGCATTACCCGTCGCCGTCAAACTGCGCTCTTTCTTTTTGCCATTCAGTGCATCATCCATCACCAGGCGAACAATGGGGTAGAGCACGGCAATG
>JAGOHT010000008.1 GCA_017996055.1 Alphaproteobacteria bacterium | reverse complement strand
CTTCTGGACCGATCATATGCGCGCCGAGCAGCGCGCCGGTCTTGGCATCAAACACGGTCTTGATGAAGCCTTCTGGTTCGCCCATGGCAATCGCCTTGCCATTGCCGATAAGGTTGAATTTGCCGGTCTTGACCGCATAGCCCGCCGCCTTCGCCTTGGCTTCGGTCATCCCCACGCTCGCCACTTGCGGCGAACAATAGGTGCAGCCTGGAATATTCCCAGCATCAAGCGGATGCAGCCCCTTCACACCCGCGATGCGCTCCACGCAAATGACGCCCTCATGGCTGGCCTTATGCGCGAGCCAGGGCGGCCCGGCGACATCGCCGATGGCATAGACGCCCGGTTCGCCGGTAGCGCCCCATTGGTCGATGACGATATGCCCACGGTCAGTTTTCACTGCCGTATTCTCCAACCCTATATGCTCGATATTGCCAGTGATGCCGACCGCCATGATGACGCGCTCGACCGTCAGCGTCGTGCTGTTTGCGCCCTGCGCGATGGTCGCCGTCACGCTGTCCTTGCCGCGCTCCAACTGCTTGACCGTCGCGCCAGTCAGGATTTTCATACCTCGCTTCTCGAATGACTTGCGTGCGAAAGCCGAGATTTCTTCATCTTCAACCGGCAACACCCGATCCATCACCTCGACCACTGTGACATCGACGCCGAGAGCGCGATAGAAACTGGCGAACTCGATGCCGATAGCGCCGGAGCCGACGACGAGCAAGCTCTTCGGCAGCGCCGTGGGCATCATCGCTTCACGATAAGTCCAGACCAGCAGACCATCGGGCTCCATGCCAGGAAGCGAACGCGCGCGCGCACCCGTGGCAATGATGATATGCTTGGCGCTCAGCGTCCCAGTCTTGAGCCCATCCTTGCTCACTTCCACCTGCCCTTTACCGAGCAGCTTGGCCGTACCATCGACCACTTCAACCTTGTTCTTTTTCAAGAGATGCTTGACGCCGCCCGCCAGCTGCGCCGCAACTTTGCGCGAACGGTCAACAATCTTCGTCAAATCGAAGCTCACACCCTGCACGGTGAAGCCGTAATCACCTGCATGGTTGATGAGCGTGCCGACCTCTGCCGATCGCAGCAGCGCCTTGGTCGGAATACAGCCCCAGTTGAGGCAGATGCCACCCAGATGCGCCTTTTCCACCAGCGTGACTTTCATCCCCAGCTGGCTGGCACGAATGGCAGCGACATAACCGCCGGGACCACCGCCGATGATGATGAGATCAGAATGAGACATGGTTAGACCTTTTGTTGTTGTTTGAGCCAAAGATTTTTGACGAAAGGCAGCGAGAGCGTGGACAGCAGATACCCCATCACCGGCACCAGCGCATGTTTGAATACAGCATCATGCCCCAGCAAAGTGAGCAGGATAATCGCACAAGCATAAGTGATGCCTGCAATCAGTCCGCGGCGCGTCCAGCTGGTTTCCCAGGCTTTGTCGGCGTGGACACGCGCATTGCGCGCTTCAACCGCCGCCAGCCGCTCCGCCAATTCGGACATTAGACAACCAGCCCATACGGCTGCTCGACAAGCGCCTTAAAGGCTTGCAGGAATTCCGCACCCACCGCGCCATCGACCGCGCGATGATCGACCGAGAGCGTGCAGGACATGACGGTCGCGACCGCCAGCTGGCCATCCTTGACCACCGCGCGCTGCTCGCCCGCCCCAACCGCGAGAATGCACGCCTGCGGCGGATTGATAATCGCCGCGAAATCCTTGACCCCGAACATGCCGAGATTGGAGATGGAGAAGCCACCGCCCATAAACTCTTCCGGCCGCAGCTTGCCGTCCTTGGCGCGCTGCGCCAGGTCTTTCATCTCTTTCGAGATTTGCGCCACGGTCTTGACATCGGCCTGCTTGACGATGGGCGTAATCAAGCCGTTCGGCGTCGCCACCGCAACCGAGACATCAACCGCCTTGAATTGCAGAATGGCTTCATCCGTCCAGGCCGCATTGGCGGTAGGCACTTTGCGCAGGCTCAGCGCCACGGCGCGGATGATGAAATCATTGACCGAAATTTTCACGCCTTCGACCGTGTTGGTCTTCTTGCGGAGTTCCAGCAAATCATCGATGACGCAATCCACCGTCAAATAGAAATGCGGCACTGTGAGCTTGGATTCCATCAAACGCTTGGCGATGACCTTACGCACGCCGCTATTGGGAATGGCTTCGTAAGCCTGCCCCAGCTTATCGGCCAGATCACGCGCATCGACCCCTGCGGGCAGATTGCCACTGCCTGCGGGCGGCTTAGGCGCAACCGGTGCTGGCGTAACTGACGGCTTGGCCGCAGTCGGGGCAGCCGCAACTGGCGCAGCCTTGGGCGCGGCCACTGGTGCGCCGCCACCGGCTTGCGCCTTCTCAACATCACTCTTGATGATGCGGCCATTGGGGCCACTACCCGCGACGCGCGCTAAATCCATGCCCGACTGTTCCGCGACCCGCTTGGCCAGAGGGCTAGCAAAAACGCGTTCGCCATTTTGCTGGGCGGCCAATGGTACCACGCTGGGCGCTACCGCCGGGGCTGGTGCCGCAGCCGGGGCAGCGGTCGTTGGGGCGGGCTTCATCTCGGGTACGGCAACAGTAGCACCAGATGCCTCGCCATCTTCAAGCAAAACGGCAATCGGTGTATTGACCGCTACGCCGGAAGTTCCCGCCGCAATCAACAACTTAACAATCTTGCCCTCATCGACTGCTTCAACTTCCATCGTTGCTTTGTCGGTCTCAATTTCGGCAATAACCTGGCCGGATTTAACGCTATCACCCTCTTTTTTCAACCAGCGGGCAAGCGTGCCTTCCGTCATGGTCGGCGACAGGGCGGGCATGAGGATATTAATGGGCATGACACAAGCTCACGGAAAATCGGGGGGAACTTCGGCTGGAAAATACGCCCTCGCCCGTCTTTGGGCAAGGGCGCTTTCTGATCTAAGCAGCGTTGCGGTAGCAAACTTGGCGCACCGCCTGGACGATATTATCAACCTGCGGCAAAGCAAGCTTTTCGAGGTTCGCGGCATAAGGCAACGGCACATCCATGCCATAGACCCGCACGACCGGCGCGTCGAGATAATCAAACGCATGGTCCATCATCTGCGCCGCAATCTCGGAGCCCATACCGGCAACCGGCCAGCCCTCTTCCACCGCCACCAGGCGATTGGTCTTCTTGACGCTCTGCACGATGGTCTCGACATCCAGCGGGCGCAGCGAGCGCAGATTGATGACTTCCGCCGAGATGCCCTCCGCCGCTAGAAGCTCCGCCGCCTGCAGCGCCATGCCGACTGGGCGCGAGAAAGCCGTAATCGTCACATCTGTGCCCTCACGCATCACTAGCGCCTTGCCGATGGGTATGGTGAAATCGGGATCATCCGGCACATCGAAGCTCTGGCCATACATGATTTCATGCTCAAGCACGATGACCGGATTATTGTCGCGAATGGCGGACTTGATAAGCCCCTTGGCATCCGCCGCGCTATATGGCGAAACCACCTTCAGCCCCGGCACATGGGCATACCAGCTGGCATAGCACTGCGAGTGCTGTGCGCCGACGCGCGAAGCCGCGCCATTCGGGCCACGGAAAACAATCGGACAGCCCATTTGTCCGCCCGACATATAGAGTGTCTTCGCGGCAGAGTTGATAATTTGATCCATCGCCTGCATGGCGAAATTCATCGTCATGAATTCGATGATCGGCCGCAAACCACCGAAGGCCGCACCAACGCCAAGACCGGCGAAGCCCATTTCGGTAATCGGCGTATCGACCACGCGCTTCGCACCAAATTCCTGCAGCAGCCCCTGGCTCACCTTATATGCGCCCTGATATTCTGCGACTTCTTCGCCCATCAGGAAGATGGTGGGGTCGCGGCGCATTTCTTCCGCCATACCATCACGGATTGCTTCGCGCACCGTCTGCTTGATAAATTTGTTATAATGCTTTTCTGTCTGCAGTGGCGCCGCCACCGGTTGGGCTGGCACCAGCGGCACGACATTATTGGCAGCGATCGGCGCAGGCTCAACTTTCGGAGCGGGTGACGGTGCAGTCACCGCGGCACTCTGTGGCGCGGCCAATTCGCCTTCAGCCTGAAGCAACGCAATCGGCGTATTGACGGCGACACCTTCGGTGCCCGCGGGAATGAGGATTTTCTCCAGCACACCCTCATCGACGGCTTCGACTTCCATCGTTGCCTTATCGGTTTCAATCTCGGCAATCACCTGGCCGGAGCGGATGGCATCGCCTTCCTTTTTCAGCCAACGGGCAATCTTGCCCTCGGTCATGGTCGGGGAAAGCGCGGGCATGAGAATTTGAATGGGCATAGTGAAGCCTCGCCTAGTGTTGATTGCTATTCGTTGTACTGACCACGCATAAGTTTTTCTCGCAGCGAGCAGAGAACCTGTCGGGCGGACCATTGAGAACCGAGCGTCGCCACGAAAAATATATCCCCATATTCGCTGCTTCTATTTTCTCAATAGTCGCCAATCTGAACTGCTTGTTTGCGGCCAAAGCACCTTCGTAATGATTATAAGCAATGGCCTCACAATCACCATCTGCCTGGCACACACGCCATTCCTCAGGCACTTTCGCCTGCACGCCTGTGGGGTCTGGCAATGCACGCAGAGCAGATGCTCCCTTGACGCCAATGAGCGACATGGCGAAGGCTAACGCGAGAATAATACGGAGCGAAGCGCACATCGGCATTATTTCAGAATATCCGTCCACAGCTCGCTGGCATCGGGCTCCGGGCTTTGCTGCGCGAAATCTGCGGCTTCATTAACGATACCGCGCACTTCTTTTTCAATGTCCTTAAGCTCGTCTTCCGTCGCCATGCGCTCGGCCATAATCACGCGGCGCATATTCTCGATCGGATCATGCTGCTCGCGCATCATCTCGACCTCTTCCTTGCTACGATATTTCGCCGGGTCGGACATCGAGTGGCCACGATAACGATAAGTCACCATTTCCAGCAGCATCGGCCCCTTGCCGCTGCGGATATGCTCCATCGCCGCCTGGGCTGCGACGCGCACCTTCAGCACATCCATGCCATCAACCTTGATGCCGGGAATGCCATAGCCTTCGCCACGCCGCCACAGCTCGCCCGCTGCGTGACGCGCCTGTGATGTGCCCATGCCGTATTTATTGTTCTCGATGACATAGAGCACCGGAAGCTTCCACAACGCCGCCATATTGAAGCTCTCGTAAACCTGCCCCTGGTTCGCCGCGCCATCGCCCATATAGGCGACGCACACGCCGCCGTCGCCCTTAAACTGATGCGCGAAAGCGAGACCGGTGCCGATTGGAATTTGTGCCCCGACAATGCCGTGGCCGCCGAAAAAGTTCTTCTCCCGGCTGAACATATGCATCGAGCCGCCCTTGCCACGCGAATAGCCGCCAATGCGGCCAGTCAACTCCGCCATCACGCCGCGCGGATCCATACCACTCGCCAGCATATGGCCGTGGTCGCGATAGGAGGTCACCACCGTATCGACCGGGCGCTGCACCGCCTGCAAACCAACAACGACTGCCTCTTGCCCGATATACAAATGGCAGAACCCACCGATAAGCCCCATGCCATAAAGCTGCCCGGCTTTTTCTTCAAAGCGCCGGATCAGCACCATATCGCGGAAGTATTTCTTGTAGTCGGTTGCTTGCATGGGTGGCTGGTCGCTGACAATCTTGAAGCTGTTATGCGGCTTACCAAATTGCATCGCGCTTTCTCCGTCTAGGGTCATACGGGCATCGTATGCTGCGTGAGCATCGTACATTTCTATCGTGCGGCGCGCAGCTTGGCACGCATTGTTCATGCCTCAAGTAGAACGGCGCGCAACATTTTTCAAGCGCATAAGCGCGCGGCACCGAAATATCTGCCACTATAAAAGCTTATGATTGCCAAGGCCTTAAGCCCTAAGGCCTGCTGCGCTGCACCATTGCGGGCTTTTTACCATCCCCTTGCTGCGGCGCGGTGAGCACGACGATATCGTCGGGCCGTGCCATATTCAGCTGCATCCGGCTTTGTTCGTCGAGCAGGTCAGGGTCTATGCTGCTGGGGCGCATATGTTTCACCCGCGTCTCCAGCGCCTGACGCTCACTGCGGATAGCCGCCAAGTCGCCTTCCACCGTGCTCAAGCTTCTTTGCAAACGCAGCATGGCAAGGATGCCGCGGTCACCCTGCACCGTCATATAGACGAAGTAGAGAAAGACCATCGCCATCATAAGCGCGATAGTGAGACCACGCGCATTTTTATCGAGCCAGGAGCGAATCAAGCGGGTCACCGGAAATCAGACCGTGCGCAGAGAGCGCACTCCTGGATTCTAACCCGCTTCACCACGACAGCGAAGCGAAATCTGATTCGGCCAGCCGCACAGCAACGGACGCCGCCGTGCCCGTTGCATAAAGGACTCAGCTGTAAAAACTAAGCGTGTCGTCATATGCGTCAGAATGTGGCGAAAATTGCGATTTCTGAGAACCGCAGCGCAGAATACGTTGATGGTTTTGAGCAGCGGAGCGCAAAAAATCGCAATTTATAGCCCATTTTCACGCAACTGACGGCACGCTAGCGCGCGAGCGCGCCACGCCCGCCAAACCGCGCCTGCTCACCCAGCTGCTCTTCGATACGGATAAGTTGGTTATATTTCGCCAACCGGTCAGAGCGTGACAGCGATCCCGTCTTGATCTGCCCACAATTCGTCGCGACCGCCAGGTCGGCAATGGTGGCATCCTCGGTCTCGCCCGAACGATGTGACATCACGGCGCGATAGCCCGCCTTGTGCGCGGTTTCCACCGCCTCCAGCGTCTCGGAAAGTGTGCCAATCTGGTTGACCTTGATGAGGATGGCGTTGGCAATACCCTTGGCGATGCCATCACGCAAACGTGCCGGATTGGTGACGAACAAATCGTCACCGACCAACTGCACCTTGCTGCCCAGCGCGTCGGTGAGCAGCTTCCAGCCCACAAAATCGTCTTCCGACATACCGTCTTCAATCGAAGCGATGGGGAATTTGCCGCATAAGCCTTGGTAGTAAGCAACCATCTGGTCGGGGGTCAGCACCTTGCCTTCACCTTCCAGATGATATTTGCCGTCCTTGAAGAACTCGGTTGCCGCGACATCGAGGCCGAGCAGCACATCCTGCCCAGGCTTGAAGCCCGCCTTCTCAACCGCCTTGACGATGAAATCGAGCGCGGCTTCGCTTGAAGCCAGATTGGGGGCGAAACCGCCTTCGTCGCCCACGGCCGTATTGTGCCCGGCATCCTTGAGCAGCTTCTTCAGCGTATGGAAAATCTCGGCACCGACGCGAATGGCTTCCTTGACCTGCTTGACGCCAACCGGCAGCACCATGAATTCCTGAATATCGATGGGGTTGTCGGCATGCGCACCACCATTAATGATGTTCATCATTGGCACTGGCAATAAAGACGCCTGGGTGCCGCCGATATAGCGATAGAGCGGCAAGCCCGCTTCCTGCGCCGCCGCCTTGGCAACCGCCATGCTGACGCCAAGAATAGCATTCGCGCCCAGTCGGCTCTTGTTCGCTGTGCCATCAAGCTTGATGAGCATCTGGTCAAGCGCCAGCTGTTCCGTCGCCTCATGCCCCAGAATTGCATCGGCGATTTCACCATCGACAGCAGCTACGGCCTTAAGCACACCCTTGCCGAGATAGCGGCTCTTATCATTATCGCGCAACTCAACTGCTTCATGCGCGCCGGTAGAAGCGCCTGACGGCACGGCGGCACGCCCCTGTGCGCCGCTTTCCAGTTCAACATCAACCTCAACGGTGGGATTGCCACGACTATCGAGAATTTCGCGCGCTTGAATATCAATGATGCTGGACATGGAAAACACCGTCGGGTTGCTGAAAAGGACGGCTCCTTCATACAATGCCGCTCACCACACAGCAAGCCGTTGCGATGGTTTTCTGAGGATTCTCGCTTAATTGTCGGTCAGATCGACCCGTTCAGGCGTGCCCACGGCAACGTTTGCGCCCAGGGCTCGCGTGCGGATCTGATCACTAGTCGCCCCCCCCATCATCAGCGCATCACGCACCACCATCGCCCGCGCGAGGGACAGCTTGCGCGCCGCACGCGCATCGACACCGTCGCCCATACTAGCATAGGCGGTAACGGTCACGCGCGCCAGGCGGTTGACTGCCAATTTTTGCCCAAACGATTCAAGCTGCGCCATGATGGCCTCTTCTGGCGCATCTTTTCCAACCCCAAAGGCCAGCGTGCTCAGCTCTGACGGAACAATTACGGCGCTCCCCACATTGCTGGGATTGAGTGTTGCGGCAGCGCGGATGGGCGCGGCTGGGGCATAATCGATTGAACCAGGCTCCGGGCGATTGCTGCGTAATGCCAGATCAAGCCGCGGTGTCGCTAACGCTGCCGTCGCCAGCGGTGCCGACTGCGTCGTCACGGTAGTCGTCGTTGTCAAGCTCGGCGTAACCAGTTGTGGAGTGACTAATGCCAGCTGCGGCGCAGGCTGAGTCTCTGGTGGGACCTCTTGCAGATCGATGGACACCGCGGCTTTGGCTTCCTGAACCGGCGGCAAGCTAGGCGCGGACGTGACGACGGGCTTCACCTCGACCGCTTCTTGCGTTTGGCGCGCCACTAGAGCGGCAAAATCGACGGGTGCAAAACAGGTCGTGCTGACACCGCCAACACTGCCGCTGCAGCTCCATTGCCATGGGCCATTACCGACGACATTCTCGACTGTGCCGGTCGCACACAAGCCCGACTCAGGCTTGCTGCTATGCAGATTCGCCGCAGCGGGACCACAAGCCCCAGCAACTGTTACAGAGGACCTAATTTTCGGTATTGCCACTACTGGAGTAGCATCATCCGCAAGAACTGGAACAGCGGCCGACGTAATCACAGGTATTGGAGTGACGGCAGCCGTCGCCGCGGCAGGCTCTGCCGCTGATGATAAAACGGGTGTAGGTACAGTAACAATCTGCGGCGACGGCACGGCAGCAATGAACGTTTCAGCCGGAACCCGTGCTATTTCGGGAGCACAGCTATTGACGAGCCAGCGCTCATGACGAATTTGCGCACTACAGTCAACGTCAGTAACGCCCTGCACACTGCCGCTGAAACTTTCGGGATACCCCATCTCGCCGCAGCTGCGCTGCCAATGAACCGATTGGTGCGCACACTGCCGCACCGGAGCATTCACGACAGGCATTGCTGCCACCGCCTGCCAGACCTGTGCCAGACCATCACGCCTCAAAGCCACTAAATGTTCGGTCTTCACACGCCCAACAGGATGCTTCTTATGACTACTCTGAGGCTTCTTACTGAGCACAGCCATCTTCGTCGGCACGATATCCTGCGGCAAATCATCTCCTTCAACGATGGTCAAAGGCGGCATGCCTTCAGCATGGGCAGAAAAGCCCAAAAGCAAAGCCCCTATCGGTAAAGCAGCAGAGAAAAAATTCTGTCCTGACGCCATGAATCAACCCAACGCATCCAAATTTTACCCTGCGCTGAGATGGTTAAAAGAATATGAAAATGACTGCCAGTCACAAGACTTGTCAGAAACCGCCTTTAGCGGCTCTGCACGGCTACATAGGCCGTAAAAGCCTGGCGTAGCGCGCCATAAACCGGCCCCTGCGTCGTCTGCGGCAGCGCGTGGTCATCGACACGCCCAACCGGCATAATCTCGGCGATACTGCCGGTGGTGAAGGCCTCCGTCGCCGAAGCAAGATCGGCAGGATAGAGGTCACGTTCCGCCACCTTGAGGCCAATTTGCAGTGCCAGATTCAATACAATCTTGCGCGTAATCCCGTGCAGCATCCCGCGCGCGGCCGTAACAAGTACATCGTCAAGCACACAGAAGAAATTGCTGCGCGTCGCCTCGGTAATGTAGCCATCACGATGCGTGAAGAGAATATCGTCCCACTCCGCGCCAGCCACCTGCCGCGCCGCATAATAGCCGAGCAGATAATTAGTTGATTTGATGCTAGGCAATTCGCGCTCATAGGGCACGATCTTCAGCCGCTGGCCACGCTGATAGTGCGCGAGGCCATAGGGCGCTTCCGGATGCAGCACCGTGACCGGGTCTTCCATGACCATCAAATGGGGCGTGAAGCCGGAGCAGGCATAAAAACTGATGCCGCTAGCCTGTGCGCATTCGCCCGCCGTGAGGTAGTATTTAATGGCGCTATGCGGCAGCGCGTTTTGCGCGATCAGTTTGCGCGAGATTTCTGCTAGTTCCGGCACGCTATGCGGCATGGCGATGCCAAGCAAGCGTGCGCCTTGCGCCAGGCGCTCAAGATGGTCTTCCAGATGAAAAGCCTTGCCCCCATAAACCCGCCCCAACTCAAAGAGCCCAACACCGCGCGCGAAGGCAAAATCGGCAGGATTTATCGTGATTGTGTTGCGTTGGACAAAGGCGCCGTCAAAATAGGCGAGCGTCATGGGTAAACTCCGCAGGCGGGTGAAGCCTCATGATAGCCGGAGAATCGGCAATATGCGCCCCGATTATTTTGCCCATCGGCCGCAAAAAGCGTTGCATCCGCCAAATTTCACAGTATCATCCGCCCGCTTTATCGGTGCGCCAAATACGCAGCGCCGGATTGCCCTAGTGGCGGAATTGGTAGACGCGGCAGACTCAAAATCTGTTATTCGCAAGGATGTGGGGGTTCAAGTCCCTCCTGGGGCACCATTTTTATCCGGCTTTGACCGTGATTATCCATAGATCAGACAATCAACCGCATAAAACTTGGGGCAGCGACCTCTAGATTCCGCTATGCCCTCGGCAGCTTGCTCACGGGTGGATCAATGTGGGGCTTTAGAAAGAACGCCCCATCATGCCGTAGGCTTGTCACCGCCCTTTTTACCTTGTGCGATGTAGCGAATAGCCCCAGCAGCAAGGATCGCCGAGTATGGATCCCAGCCTGGTTCGTCAGCAGGACGACCGCCGCCTCCGGAACCGCTGGAGTTACCCCCCAACGCATTCATACCACGCTCAAGTCGAGCCATACTACCGGCCCCTTTAGCCATCCTCGAACCCATCCGAGCAAGCTTAAACCCGGTTGTCCCCCATTTGCCACCCGGAATCATGCTGACACCGGCCAACGCTGCATTACCGTAGTCACCTTCCGCAGTATAAATGAGGGCATCAATGCCACCTGTAACGATTGAAAGCCCAGGAACAAAACTAGCGAGGCCGAGGACAGTGTGTGCAGCGCCGCTCAGACCACCGCCGCTTGATCCCCCACCAGTATCTCCACCAGCAGATGGCTCAATACCGGACGGCGCCTGCGCTGTACTGCTCGCACCAACATCAACGCCATTCGATCGCATCGTTTGGATAAGTTTATTCGCATAGTTTGGATCTGTTGCATAACCTGAGCGTTGCAATCCAACCGCGGCATCTTGCAGTGACCCGGCATTAACAACGCTGGCGTAACGTTGATTATGCATCAGGTTCGTTAGCCCCTGGAAGCCTTCTGCAGGTGTAGCGAAGTTTCTGAAACGATCTTGGATTACGACATCCCTGCCGTTGAGATGTTCGCGCGTCGTCCGCATTGTACCATCCTGGCCAGGACGCGCCTTAATACCGAAATAGTTGTTGGTTCCCGACTGGCTCCGTCCATAGCCTGACTCCAAAGCCCATTGCGCTGCTGCAATCTCGGGATGCGGGTGACCAGCCGCCCGCGCCGCAGCCACGGCATCCTGGAAACCAGCACGACCTGTTCTAATGACAGCGGGACCAGGAACACTAGCTGCTGCAGAGCGAATCGCACCCGCAGCGCCAGTGCTTACCCCCCCTTGCGGGGGCCTAGTAAAACCCGTGTTGGTGACGTTCCGTCCTCCCCCAGCTGGTGTGGCCTGAACGTCGATCACATTCGGGTCATTGCGTGCCGCGGCAGACTGTGCCGGCGTCATGCGTGTAACTCCACCGCCGAGATTTGCCCCATTAGCATTAGCTCCACCGCCACCACCACCGGCTGGCACCAAAGAACCACCGCCCGACCCACTACCACCAGGCCCACCCAAGCGAGGTTGAGAGCCTCCACCTGGAAGCTGGGGCGGACCACCCCCACCACCACCAGGCGGCGTCATTGGCGGTGGAGCCCCACGACCAGCCCCTGCCGAACCACCGGGATTTTGCATGATAGACGCGTTGCCTTGCGCTTGTGCATTCAAACCTGGTCCGCTGGTTGCCCCCATGTGACCAGCATTCTGCATTTGAAGATTGCCGAGCTGTGTCCCCAACCTTTGTTGGGCTTGCGCACCCGCTGCAGCCGCATTCGCACCTTGATTAGCACTAGCAGCATTATTGATACCCTGCATTGGCGCACCAGACATAGAGCGCGATGCATTGGTGGCTGCGCTCATCCCCTGCTGAGCAACAGCACCGGCAACGAGCTGGCTAACCCCACCGAAGTCATGGTTATGGTCAACCCCCTGACCGCCGCCGATCCAAGTCACCGCCTTTAAAGGGAAGTCATCAATGGCTGTGATTGCGGCCTGAACGATGCCCCAACATGCTGCTGTATAAAGCCCCATGAATACGATATTCGAGAGCAGACCATCAGCATTTCCCAACAAATTCGTCTTGTAGATATTGAGGAATACTACGTTCAGGAACCCGATACCCGTATTCATGATCATCACGGTCGCAAGCATACCGAAGATCATCATCACAGGACGAAGGAATATTTGCAGAATCATGGTGTAGGCACCACGCGCCGATCCTGAAGGCAAGCCTTCGCCATGTGGAGTGATATGCGCGATGGCAATCACAGGTATGGCAACCACCGCCTGGAGCAAAGAAATCAGCCAGGTGATGACGCCCGTAATAAAGTTGATGAAGGGCAAGAAAGGCAAGAGGTAGAATAGGAAAACCCCTGGCACAAACAGCATCGTAGCAAGGCCGAAGAAGAGCGGCGACAGCATTGCCCCAAATTGCAAGACGCCGCCAAGCGTACCGGAAATCAAATTCAAAACTCTTCCGATAGGCAAAAATTTAAGCGCTTTAGCAGCTATGCCCCCACCCAACGTACCGCCTGTATTGTTGGTAAGATCATTGACCTTGTTTGCCATTGCACCAACCCCACCCATAAGGTTGAGCACAACCCCAATAATGAGGCAGTGTACGGCACCATCAACGAGGATGCTCCCCAGCCCAATCATGTCAGAAACGGGCGAGGCACTCGTAAACTGCGTATGCCAAATAAAATTGTTATTGTTGTTGGCTAGACCAATGAAACGCAACACGCCCATGCCGAGGTTCGTGAGCATATGGATAGGATTCCAATCAATCTGAGATATCCTATCTACCAAAGCTGCTGCCAGGGTTTTCTGTTCTTGCTCCTGCTGCGCCTTGATAACCTCTTCGCCACAATCCGCAGAATCGCAGTTAGCACGGAGAGATGGCACCATCTGGGCCGATTTACCAAAAGCATTATGTTTGCTCGCGAGTGAAGAGAACCACCCCGAAGCACACATCCATCCACAAGCGCCAGCGAGAGCTGTGGCCTGGGCAGCACCAGGGGTATTCGTATAGACAAGCTTACCGTCCGCGTTCAGCACCACCCCAGCGGGCAGCGCCGCTTGGAATGTCGCTCTGTACATTCCCGGGCCATTGACCAAGAAAGCTTTCGAAGCCGTAACATTCACGCCTTGTGAATTGGCACAATTCGCAGCAAAGCCGGAGTTTGGCGTAGCCAAACATTCGCCACCATACTCATGGGCGATAAAATCCGTAGCACCAATCTGCAAGGCAGCCTGCTCAATCGCATTAAAGGCCGCAACATGAGCATTCGCAATCCC
The DNA here is from genome assembly GCA_017996055.1 of Alphaproteobacteria bacterium. Taxonomy (GTDB): domain Bacteria; phylum Pseudomonadota; class Alphaproteobacteria; order UBA9219; family RFNS01; genus JAGOHT01. The sequence goes on along the minus strand of JAGOHT010000008.1, from coordinate 11,531 downwards.
CTGCAAAATAGCAGTGTAGGCCGCGTCATTCGCCGCTACCGCACCATCTTCTGAAAAGGAAGGAAACACGACTGAACCACAAGGGTTCGTATCAAACGACATGACGTAGCCACCACCACCGTCCGGGCTAACCGGATAATAAATCTTACTGTTTGCACCCGCAGCCGGACTGACGCCCGATCCAGCTACGACGGGATTGCGCCGCGCAACGACTGCCGCAAGCTGCGCCGGCTGACCAGCGTTGTTGTAAAGCAGAGAATTATCAACATCCGCCACATTCGCAGCGTTAGCAACTGTACGTGCTGTCGTGAAAGCACCGAGGAATCCTGCCAAATTAGGCGTATTACCACCTTTAATCTGAACACTCTTGGAGCAATAGCCAACATTGACCAAAGTATCGATGATTTGCGTCGCGTCTAAATCAGGCTTCGCCGTAAAAACATTCGGTGTGCCCGTAACACGAGCGCCAACATTGGGGTCAGCCCAAACATTGGATGCAAGATTCGATCCCAACTTCGCGATCTGTAACACCAACCACTGGCCGCTACTGAATCCGTTGGCAACGGGAATCAACAACCCCAACGCAAAAATCAGTCGTATCGGAGCCCACACCTGATGTGCACTCTTGCCCATGACACGGCCATCATGCGCCGTATGAACTACCATCGAAATCAAGTGATAGATCAAAATTAAAGCCGCGAGAAAGAGCATGGCAGTCGAATACATCGCCGCCAGCGCACGAAAGGCTGTCGGAACATTGTTGCCAATGACCTGATTGACCGTTCCGTTCGCCGTATCATTAGGAACAACCAAAGTTAGATCCGGAGTGGCAACATCGGTCTGAAATAAGTAAGTCAGCCATTTGTTCGACATGTCGGCCGCACCGAGGACATTGTCAAAAATACCGGCATGAGCCTTACCAGCGAAAAACCCCATAAAAACAAAAGCAAAAGCTATGGCTGAAAAAGCCAGCGAAGCGACCACCGCAATGAAGAAAAGCGTCTGGGGCGTTCCTTCACGATCCCAGCGCAGATTGCTGTAAGCGGTGCCGATTACTTCACGCATGGTAAGCCTCATCGTATCGTCGCGGAGCGCGGGGTGGTTGTGTGGAAAAAGCTTTTGCGCCGCAAATACGTGCGCCAGAATCCGTGGAAGAAGCCCAAGGGATCGACCAATTTCGCTGATATTACGCCCAATGCGGGGCTTGTACATGTAGCTAAGCGTCGCCCCAATGCCGGAGGACTTCTTCACCGGTGCGGCCGATGTTCTCTTCTGAGCACCTTGATCACGCTGCCAGCTTGCCACTGTCATTCCCTCTCCGCAAAAACTAAAGGCGCTCGAAAAAACACAAATGGTCTGATACTAAATTGCAACAAAAAGCTGTTAATAAGCAGCTAATGTTGTCGTCGTTACACAACTTCTTACCGTCGGACTATACCACAAATTAGCTTTAATTTTATAGTAATTTTTTGAAATTAGAGGGGCAAGCCACTAAAAATTTGCTTGAAAGTAATTTTTTACCGCTTCAAAGACCGCATTTCGCGTAGAGTTTTATCATCTTAGGCGAAAGCCCCTGTTCTGCGGAGAGATAGATGATAAGAAAGCCCCACAATGCTGCTATCGCGGCGATCACAGAATCACCTCGCGATGCGATAACGATTGGCCAGTCCTATTTTGACCGTGCCGATAAGGTCGCACAGCAGCAATATGGAGGAGTCGTCGTCAATAGCATGCTCGACGCAGCTCAATCTTTCAGCAAAACTGACCACCAGCACGCCTTTACAACGACCATGCAAGCGGTCAACCTCGCCAATAATACAGGTGATAGCGATGCCCTGCGTACACGTGGCTTTGAGCAGATGGGCGCTATTATTGGGAATTACAGCGTCATTAACGAGAAGTCTGGCGCACAAATGCGCAAAGCCGCTCAGTCGACGGCGGCCATCCATGGCACACGGTTCGAAGAAGCCCTGCGCCGTGGCGAAGCGCAAGATAAGTTAGGCTACAAACCTGAACCCCAGGCTACCCCACAAGCGGCCGCAGAGCCAGTTGCACCAACACCCCAAGCTGATGGTCGAAACAATAGTGATGCAGGGGGCAACGGTCGACGCCAAACTGCAGCTGAGCCAACATCCAAAGCTGGGAAATTAACAGACGTTGGCGCACAGCCGATGGCCGCCCCTCAGCAACCCGGGTTAATGCGCCGAATCGGCAGCGGTTTATGGACAACCGCCAAATGGGGCGTAGCTGCTGTTGCCATCATCGCAGGCGCACAATATACCTCAGTGAAACTTGGCAATGACGCTTCGTGGTCGATTTTTGGTGTGCGCGCCGTTTCCGACCAGCACTATCGTGATCTGAAGGCCGATTCTGGCTTCTTACGTGCAGCACAAGCAGGTTTTGGCCAATTTGGCATTCCTGGCACAATAGGAGCCCCACGTGCCGTCGCGAATATGGATCAAAACCCACATGCCCGCGCAGCAGCCATCAATACCGCACGCCAGGAAGGGGCTGAGGCCGAAAGAGCGCGCCTCAATGAAGACGCAGCCCGCAAACGTGGTATTATAGCGCCAAAGGCAGAAGATGTTTCTAAAGCAATGAACGACTGGCGCAAAGAACACCCTAAAGAGTTTGAGCAAGTACTACAGCTCTCGGGAAGCAATGTCTCTGGTGCGATGATTGAGCTCGCCAAAACCGCCCCCCCAGAGCTTGCACAAAGCATGGGAAATCTTTTGGCCGCAAAAGGTGTAAACGGCTTCCGTGAGCCGCTCTTTGCCGCCAATGAAACCCGTATTCGTGAAGAACGTGCCGCAGCAGCGCGTACCCCTCGTCCGGCATCGGGCCCGGGGTCACGTCCTTAATCGAAGCGATTAGCCCTCCCCCAGCGTCACGATCGTCGCGGCGTTAGGGGTTAGTTTTTGGGCTACTGCGCGAATCTGATGCGGCTGTACCGCAGCGAAGCGCGCCAGTTTTTCAGCCAGCGGCAACGGTTTGCCCCAAACCAGAATTTCATGCGCAAGCTGCTCCAGGCGCGATGACGCCGTCTCCTGCCCCATGATGAGCCCGGCGCGAATCTGCGCCTGTGCGCGCGCGCATTCCGACTCGTTCAAATCATCCGGCAAGCGGGCCAATACTTCCCAAATTACATCCTGCAGCTCCCGTGCCTGCTCCGGGCTGGTGCCCGCATAAATCTGCATAACGCCCGCATCGCAGTAGGCCTGGGCGCTGGATGAGACATGATAAGCCAGCCCCCGCTTCTCCCGCACTTCCTGAAACAGACGCGAAGCGCTGCCCCCGCCGAGCAAACTAGTCAGCAACTGCATGGCGGGATAATCCGGCTGCTGCCAACCCGGCGCGCTAAAACCGATGATAAGGTGATGCTGCTCCAGATCGCGCGCTTCATGCCGCTTGCCCCCCCGGTAACGCGCTGCTCTGCGCTCCACCGGCACACCGGGCGGCAAGGCTGTGAAGTGCTGCTCCGTCAGCGCCACCAGGGCTGCGTGGTCGATGTTGCCAGCAGCGGCCAGCAGCATATTCCCGGCGCCATAGCAGCGCGCCAGATAATCCGTAATCTGCTCACGCGGCATGACGGCAATATTCTTCGGCTGTCCCAGAATTGGCCAGCCCAGCCCCTGCTCCGGAAACGCCATATCCTGAGCGCAATCAAAGATATAATCTTCTGGTGTATCAAAGGCCTGACCGATTTCTTGAAGAATAACATTACGCTCACGTTCCAACTCTCTGGGGTCAATGAGTGAGTGCTGCACCATGTCCGCCAACACATCAACCGCCAAGCCAGCATGTTCTGGCAACACTCTGACATAATAGGCTGTTTCTTCGCGCGACGTATAAGCGTTGCTGTAGCCGCCAACGCCTTCGATGGCTTCGGAGAGCGCCTTGGCGTCACGCCGCGCTGTCCCCTTGAACATCATATGTTCGACCAGATGCGCGACGCCCTGAGCTTCCGCCGGTTCGTCGCGCGTCCCCACCTTCACCCACACGCCGAGCGCGAGGCTGGGCGCTTCCGGCATCCGGTCGGTCGCCACGGTCAGGCCATTGGCGCAGCGGCTTACGGTGATGCTCATGCTTGGCGTCTTTCGGAGATGAACTGAGTAATGCGCGCCAAATCCGGCGGCAGGATTGTAACACGTTCTGGCAGGTCCTTAAGTGCGGCAACCGCAGACGGCAATGCCATCGGCTGTCCGAGCGCGCGCTCTACGGTCTCCGGGAATTTCGCCGGATGAGCGCAGGCCAAGCAAACGACTGGATCTGGCAGTTCGCGCCGCAGCGTGCGGGCAGCGGCAACGCCAACCGCCGTATGCGGGTCAAGGATGATACCGGTTGTGGCATAGGTCTCGCGCATGGTCCGCAGCGTCTGCGCATCATCGACGGCGGCTGAGGTGAAATATTGCCGCACTTTGCCCAAGGCGTGCGACGAGACGCGCAAATCGCGTGCCGCCATGATGGAGCGTACCGCCGCCCCGTCCCCATCCGCCAGCAGAAACAAGAGCCGTTCCAGATTGCTCGGCACCTGGATATCCATGCTGGGGCTCAAGCTGGCTTGCATCGGTTGCGGCGCAATTACGCCCTGGCTCATGAAGCGATGCACGGCGTCGTTTCGGTTGGTTGCGGCCGCCAGCTTGGCGATCGGCAGCCCCATCTGTAGCGCCGCGAAGCCGGCGAAGATATTACCGAAATTGCCGGTTGGCACGACGAAGCTCGGCGCCACCGCGGGCGCGCCCAAACGCACCGCCGCAACGAAGTAATAGACAATCTGCGCCGCGATACGTGCCCAGTTGATGGAATTGACCGCCGTAAGATTCAGCGCTGCACGCTGCTGTGGGTCATTGAACAGCGCCTTGACGATGGCTTGGCATTCATCAAAACTCCCTTCAACCGCGATGACGTGCACATTCGGCGCAGCCACCGTCGTCATCTGCCGCCGCTGTATGGCACTCGGTCCACCATGCGGATAGAGGATAAACACATCGAGATTCGCGCAGCCCACACAGCCGGCAATCGCGGCTGAGCCTGTGTCGCCAGAGGTCGCGCCAACAATTGTCGCGCGGCGCTGTTGCTGCCCCAACGCATAGTCGAAAATTTGCCCAAGGAATTGCAGCGCAACATCCTTAAAGGCCAGCGTCGGGCCATGGAACAGCTCCAGCAACCAGGTGCGCTCATCGAGCTGCCGCAGCGCGGTAATTTCTGGATCGGCAAAATGCGCGAGACCACGACTAATGCAACGCTCCAAGGCCGCAACCGGCATAGCATCGCCGACTAAAGGCTCCAAGACCTGCTCGGCGATGGCGTGATAGGGTGCCGATTGCCATGAGCAGATTTGTGCGGGAGAAAATTGCGGCCACGACTTGGGCAAATACAACCCGCCATCAGCCGCCAAGCCTGCCGTCGCCGCACCCAAAAAATCTAACTCTGGCGCCTGGCCGCGTGTGCTGTGATAATGAGGGCTGCTCATCAGTTTTCTTTCTGCTTCGGTTCCCAGGCTTTCACCACACCAATCACCAGCAGCGCCAAAGCAAGGGCAAACCAGGTGATGGCATAGACACCATGATTATCAGGAAAACTGACTCGCGTCTGCCCGCCGACCGGAAAGCCGCCAATATTCGGCGTATTATCAGCCTCGACCAGCAACGGCGCAAAGCCCGGCACCGCAGCGAACTTGGCCATCGCCGACAAATCGACCCAGAGCCAGAAATTTCGGTCCGGTGAATTATCCGGCATCAGCCAACCGCGCACATGGGGTAATCTGGCTATACCTGTAACAGTGACCGCGCCGGTAGGCTGCCCCGCCGCGCGCATTGCCGCCACCTTTTTCTCATTCGGCACCCAACCACGGCTGACCAAAACAAACTGCCCGTCCGCCGTTTCCAGCGGTGTGAGAATCTGCGTCCCATAAACACTGTAGCGCGCATCACGCGCCGCCAGGAAAATCTCCTGCGCGTGGCGGAAAGTACCGCTCACCGTCACACGGCGATATTCGAACGCGGCAGGGTCTTCCGTCGCGAGCGGCAGCGGCACCGGCTCTGCAGCCATCCGCTGGGTAATTTTGGCAATCAACTCATGCTTCCAGCTCATGCGCTGCATCTGCCAACCGCCCAGCCCCAGCAAACTCAGGGTGCCAAACAGGACAAACAGCGAAAAACCAGCACGGGGGCGGAACACGCCGCCAGAGCAACGAATAATTAGCGCCATCTTATCCTTCGAACATTTCCGGCTTGGTGCGGTATTGCAGCCCAACCATCAAGGCTTTCGCGGGGCGAACACTCCCCAGAGTCGCGCCCAGAATGACCAGAGACCATACCAAGCTGTGCAGCCACATCGGCCAGTCGCTGTGCAACGCGAAGACTAAAATAGGCGGGATCAGGAAAAAACCCAGCGCGAAGGTCAGAATAACCGCCGGACCGTCGCCGGAATCCGCCCGCTGCAAAGGCAAGCCACAGGCGGTACAGGCGGGTTTAAGAGCAAGAAAGCCTTTAAACAGCCCGGCCCCAGCGCAGCGGGGACAACGGCACAGCACGGCACGGCCAAAAACCTGGGTGAGAGACAGCATCAGCCCATTTAGCCTAGCCGTCCGCCGATTGAAAGCGCTTTAAGCTTTTGGCGAGCAATGTGCCTTAAGCTGTGGTCATTGAGCGCATAAGTTTAATATAAATTCTGTGAACAATCGCACAGGACCCGTTGCAGTTGCGGAAAGAATATGGTTGATAGACATTATCAAAGGTAGATAAAAGATGTCACACTTCATCATGGCACAAGCTGGTTTTTTTGATTTTTTCCGGAAGATAATACCGCGCTCATCACAACAAGCGGGACGTTTAGGCGCTCCGGAAGAAGAAGTCTTTGTTGAAAAACCAGTCGTAAAGCTAGACCCCGCCACGGGTTTAATGGTCGAGCGTTACTACCAGAATGGGCGCTTACACCGCGAGAATGACAAGCCAGCCGTCATCGAATATGACCCGGCGAGCAAACAAGTCATGCGCGAGCAATATTTCCAGGATGGCAAGTTGCATCGCAACGGGAACAAACCGGCTTTTACCGAATATTCGGCGACAACCGGCAAAGTTGTGCTCGAGGTGTTTTTTGAAGATGGCAAGTTACGGAGTGGCGGCGATACGCCCCCTGCCATCGATTATGACCGCGAAACTGGCGAGCCGATTCGCTATGATGCTTCACGCCCTGGCTCACCGCCAATCAAGCAAAATTAGCCACCAGAATCCCAATCACAACTCAGCCTATGGTGCGGCCAGGGTTCTGATTTACTGTTTACTCCTGCTTTGGGTTTTACTCTGGCCGCCGGCCGCTCAAGCCGACGCGGTCTATCGCACGCAATCCGCAAGCCCTGACGGAACAGGAAAGGTTTTTCTGGATCGTGAAATCGCGCAGGTGATGGGCTGGGAAGGCGCAGGCTGGCTGGAGCGTCCAGAGCGCGACAAGGAAGAAGACAGCGCCAAGCTCATGCAAATCCTCAATGTACAGCATGGGATGATTGTCGCCGATATCGGCGCCGGAACCGGCTATTACAGTCGGCGTATGGCTGAAAAAATTGGTTTGTCCGGCAAGGTCTATGCCATTGATATCCAGCCGGAAATGCTGGCGCTAATCCGCAAAACCGCTGTCCTCGCCGGTCTCACCACCATTACCCCGGTTTTAGGCCAGGTCGACTCTGTACCTTTGCCACCTGCTTCCATCGATTTGGCCCTGATGGTCGATGTCTATCATGAACTCACATTTCCCAGGGAAGTCCTGGCCAGCATCATTCTGGCTTTGCGACCAGAGGGCCGTATCGTTTTTGTGGAGTATCGTGCCGAAGACCCGCGCGTGCCGATCAAACCACTCCACAAAATGAGCGAGGCACAGATCAAGCGCGAGTCAGCGATTCACCCAGAGTTAATTTGGGAGCGCACCGCCAACAGCCTGCCCTGGCAGCATGTTGTGGTTTTCCGTAAGCGTTCGAAGGCGACGCAGTCGCCTTAGTGCGATCCATACCAATAGACGGACACGAACAGGAACAGCCAGACTACGTCCACGAAGTGCCAATACCATGCCGCTGCTTCGAGCCCAAAATGGCTCTCCGGGGTAAAATGCCCCTTCACAGTCCGCCACCAGCAAACTGCCAGAAAAATTGTGCCGATAATCACATGCAGGCCATGGAAGCCAGTCGCCATGTAGAAGGTTGAGCCGAAAATGCCGTCCTTAATCGTGAAAGCGGCATGATGATACTCGAATGCTTGGAAGCAGCTGAAGATGAAGCCCAGCCCAACCGTCAGCGCCAGGGCGCGCGCGGCATCTTTTGTTTTTCCATCCAGCACCGCGTGATGCGCCCAGGTGACGGTCGTGCCGGAGAGCAGCAGAATGAGCGTCATCATGAAAGGCATATCGAACGGATTGAAGGTATGGATGCTTTTCGGCGGCCAGACACTCCCGATGGCCTCGCGTGGGAACAGCGCCGAATCATAGTAAGCCCAGAAAAAGGCGGCAAAGAACATCACTTCAGAAGTGATGAACAGGGCCATCCCGTAACGCAGGCCAATTTTCACAATTGGCGAATGCAACTTCTCAACCACCGACTCGCGGATAACATCGCGCCACCAAACAACCATGATTGCCAGTACGGCCGCGAGGCCGAGGAGAATCCCCTTCAAACCAATTTCCATGCCGCCAAGCTTAACCTTATGCATGAAGAGCACGATGCCAAGGGCGAGCAACCCGGCGGCAAATGCGCCGAGGATCGGCCATACGGAGGGCTGCACCAGATGATAGGGCTGCGGCAGACCGCTATCTTCATATTGCGGAGTATGATGGTCGCTCATGGTTTCCTCGTTGGCTCAATCGATTGGGTCATTCCCGGCGGCGGTGTCAGCTTGGCCAATGCCGCAGCGGCCTTGGCTTTGCTTTGATCTTTGGCCAGGAAAAAAGTGTAAGAGAGGGTAAGGTTCTGCACATCATCGAGCCCGCGCTCCTGCGCCATATCGGGATCGACAAAAAAGGTCACCGTCAAGTCACGGCTTTCACCTGGTTGCAGCACCTGTTCGGTATAGCAAAAACACTCGACCTTATTGAAGTAGGGCGAGGCCTTATCCGGCTGGATATTATGGCTCGCGGTGCCAACCAACATTTGCTGGCTACGGTTGGTAATCCGGTAATGCGTCGTCACTGGCACACCAAGCGGTGCGACTAGGTTCGGCGTCTCCGGCTTGAATTCCCACGGCAGATTAGGTGCGATGTCAGCATTGAGGCTCACGGTCACGCGGCGATCAGTTGTCGGCGTCGTCGGCGCCGTCGTCGCACGCACGGAACTACCGCCAAAGCCGGTCAACTGGCAAAACAAACGATAAAAAGGCACGGCGGCGAAAGACGCTCCAACCATCACTATGGCCAGAACACCCAGCTTCAGCGCCATCGCATTGTTTTTATCCAGTGCCATTAATGCCCCATCTTGATGATAGTAATGAGGTAAATGGCCACGACAAAGCCGAAGAGCAACCCGAACAAAGCCCAGTTGCGCGCACGCAGGCGCCGAGCTGCCAAAGCCTGTTCAGCCTCTGGCCGGGTTACGTCAGCCATAGGCGCACCCAATGGTCGATGAGCAGCAGGCCAAACAGGCTGGAAAGATATACCAGCGAGAAACGGAACATGCGCTTTGCCGCAGTATCGCCCGTATCGCGCAGCACCAGCAGGGCATGACGCACGAAGCCCAGGCAGAACAACACCGCGCCGGCACCATAGAGCCAGCCGGCATAGCCGAACAACGTTGGCGCCACCGCGACAGGCAACAGCAAGATTGTATAAAGCAGCATCTGCTTTTTTGTAGCAACAGCCCCAGCCACCACCGGCAGCATCGGCACCCCGGCGCGCGTATAATCTTCGTTGCGATAGAGTGCGAGCGCCCAAAAATGCGGCGGTGTCCAAAAGAAAATGAGCAGGAAGAGCAGCACCGCACCAAGGCTAATATCACCCGTCACCGCCACCCAACCAATCATCGGCGGGAAAGCCCCTGCAGCTCCGCCGATGACGATGTTCTGTGGCGTCCTGCGTTTCAGGCCAATCGTGTAAACGAAAATATAAAAAGCGGCGGCGAAGCCCAACAGACCCGCCGCAAGCCAGTTAGTCGCGAGCCCCATCAGCGTCACGGCACCCACAATCATCAGAGTGCCGAAAACCAACGCGGCAGATGGTTCAATGCGTCCGGATGGCAATGGCCGTTGCCGTGTGCGTTGCATAATCGCGTCAATATCGCGGTCATACCACATATTGACGGCACCGGCGCCCCCCGCACTTAAGGCGATGCAGAGGATAGCAAGTGCTGCCAAGACTGGGTGGATGTTGCCAGGCGCGACCGCCAAACCGACGGCACCAGTGAAGACGACCAAGCTCATGACCCGCGGCTTCAGGAGCGCGACATAATCCGCAGGCGTAGCAAGATCGGTGCGCAACGCACCGGTGATTGGCAACGTGGATGCGGTCGTCATGGTCATCGGGCTTAACGCACGCGCGGCAGAGTCGAGAACTGGTGGAAGGGCGGCGGAGACGAAACTGTCCACTCCAGCGTCTCACCGGATTCCCAATAATTTGCGCCCACCCTCTTGCCCCGCGTCACGGTGTAAAGCGCGACGAATACAAAGAAGAGTGCGCCAGCGAAGGAAATGTAGGAACCGTAGGACGCCACAGTGTTCCAGCCATGATAGGCCTCAGGATAATCCGGCACACGGCGCGGCATCCCCTGCAACCCCAGGAAATGCATGGGGAAAAAGGTGAGGTTGACGCCGATGAAGGTCATCCAGAAATGAAGCTTACCCGCCCATTCTGGATATTGCCGCCCACTGATTTTGCCGATCCAGTAATAAAAACCAGCGAAAATCGCGAAGACTGCGCCAAGCGACAGCACATAATGGAAGTGTGCGATGACGTAGTAAGTATCATGCAACGCGGTATCAATGCCGGCATTGGCCAACACCACGCCGGTGACGCCACCGACGGTGAACAGGAAGATAAACCCAACCGCCCACAGCATCGGCGTCTTGAATTCGATGGAACCGCCCCACATCGTGGCAATCCAGGAGAAAATCTTAATGCCGGTTGGCACCGCGATAATCAGCGTCGCGGCGGTGAAGTAGGCGCGGGTATCCACCGAAATTCCCGTCGTGAACATATGGTGTGCCCAGACGATGAAGCCGATAAAGCCAATCGCCACCATGGCATAGGCCATGCCGAGATAGCCGAAAATAGGCTTCTTGGAGAAGGTTGAGATAATGTGGCTGATGACGCCGAAAGCCGGCAGAATCATGATGTAAACTTCAGGGTGACCGAAGAACCAGAAGAGATGCTGGAACAACAGCGGATCGCCTCCACCAGCCGGGTCAAAGAAGCTGGTGCCGAAATTACGGTCGGTCAGCAACATGGTGATGGAGCCGCCGAGCACCGGCACCGACAGCAAAAGCAGAAATGCCGTGACCAGCATCGCCCAGATAAAGAGCGGCATTTTGTGCAGCGTCATCCCTGGGGCACGCATATTG
>JAGOHT010000123.1 GCA_017996055.1 Alphaproteobacteria bacterium | reverse complement strand
CTACAGCTCCTAGCGCCGTCGCGGCAATCAAGCCTGCCAAGCAGATAAGTATGGCCCTGCGACGTTGGAAACGATCAAGAAAGAGTGCTGCCACAACGCCGAACAGTGCCGCTGCCAGCGTATAACTGCCAGCGATAACCCCTATTTTGTCCACTGGGATGCTGAGCGCCTTGGCGAAGTCAGGCCCCAGAGGCATGACCATCATGAAGTCCGTGATGTTTACGAACTGAATGAGCGCCGCGATGAGTATGACCCTGGATTCATTAGCTGGATTTGTCATACTGCCTGTCAACGCTTACTTTTCATCTGGGCAAAATGCCCATGTTGTTAATTAGGCAGCACGCGCTTTAGAAAGATTCGCGCACGCCCGTTGAATGCGCGTGCAAGCCTCGCGCAGCTGGCTCTCCGCCGCGGCGTAGGAGATGCGGAAGGCTGGGCTCTGGCCGAAAGCCGCGCCGAAGACCACGGCGACGCCTTCGCTCTCCACGAAATATTTCGCCACGTCTTCATCAGTCTGCAGCAGCTTGCCGTCCGGCGTTGTGCGACCAATTAATCCTGCGCAACTGGGATAAACATAAAACGCCCCTTCCGGCGTCGGGCACTGAATACCTTCCGCCTGATTGAGCATACTGACCACCAGATCGCGGCGTTGCTTGAAGCTGGCGCGCCATTCGGTGAGAAAATCGCGTGGGCCGTTGAGCGCCACGACCGCCGCCGCCTGGCTGATGGAGCACGGGTTGCTGGTGGAGTGCCCCTGGATTTCGCCCATGCGCTTAATCAGTGCCTCCGGCCCGCCACAGAAACCGATGCGCCAGCCGGTCATGCTGAAGGCCTTGGAGACGCCGTTCAACGTCAGCGTGCGGTCAAACAGCTTTGGCTCCACCTGTGCGATAGTGCGGAACTGGAAATTGTCATAGACGAGATGCTCATAGATATCGTCCGCCAGCACCCAGACATGCGGGTGGCGCAGCAGTACATCGGCGAGCGCACGCAGCTCGGCTTCGGTATAGGCAGCACCCGTCGGGTTGCTCGGCGAGTTGAGGATGAGCCACTTGGTCTTGGGGGTAATCGCGGCCTCCAATTCGGCGGGCGTCATCTTGAAACCGCGTGCCGCGCAGGTCTGCACAAAAACCGGCGTGCCTTCCGCCAGATTGACCATATCGGGATAGGAGACCCAATAGGGTGCGGGGATGATGACTTCATCCCCCACACCTACGGTAGCGACGAAGGCGTTATAGAGCACTTGCTTGCCGCCGTTGCTCGCCATCACCTGGCTTGGCTTATAATCTAGCCCGTTCTCGCGCTTGAACTTAGCGCAAATCGCGGCACGCAATTCCGGTGTGCCTTCCACCGGCGTATACTTGGTCTTGCCGGCGTCAATCGCTGCCTTGGCTGCCGCTTTGATATGGTCAGGCGTATCGAAATCCGGCTCGCCCGCGCTGAGGCCGATGACATCCTTGCCCTGCGCCTTGAGCTCGGCTGCAAGCTTGATCATTGCAAAAGTGGGGGAGGCCTTAACCTTATTCAAACGGGCAGCAAAGAACGCAGCAGACATGATAACTCCTTCAATCAACACACTTATGTAAACGCCCTCGCAGAGTATTGGGGCGACAGAAAGGCTTCACGTTAACCAATAATTAGCCCTCCGAGTGTAACCGTTACGGTAGAGAAAAGTCTAGCCCCTGCCCTTTTGCCGCACGAGCGGATTTCCATTTTACTGTTGGAGCCTTGCGATGAGCCTTATCCACGACCTTTCCGTCCGCACCAAGCTGGTCATTCTGCTTGTGGTTTTTGCAATTGTGCCGACGGTGGCGATGTATTCGGTCTTTGCAAATAAGGAAGAAGAAATTCGCCAGATGGCGGAGGACACGCTGCGCGATAGTACCAAGACGATTGGTGAGCTTATCGACCGCAACTTATTCGAACGTTACGGTGACGTGCAGGCCTTTGGGTACAACACAGCGGCTTACGATAGCGCCCACTGGAGTAAGCCAAGCGCTGAAAATCCTCTCATTGTTGCTATGGATAATTACGTCAAGGCCTATGGCTTTTATCCCCTGATGATTTTAGTTGGACCTGACGGCCATGTTCTGAGCGTCAATTCGGTTGCGCCTGATGGCAAGTCGATTGATAGCAAATATATCTATGGGCTGAATTTTAAGGATGCGAAGTGGTTTAAGGACGCTATTGAAGGCAAATATCTCGAAGGCCGTGATGGCTTAACAGGCACCGCCGTTCAACAAGTTGAGCGGAATGAAATGGTGGCAAAGCTTTATGGAAATGATGGCTTCACTTTTGCGCTCTCCGCTCAGGTCAAAAACACCGAAGGCAAGCTTATTGGTGTCTGGGTTAATTTCGCTAGCCTCAGCCTCGTTGATGATATTATTGGCCAGCAACGCAAACAGTTGGTAGCGCGCGGCTGGGACAGAGCCGACATGATGCTCATTGACAAGACCGGCTTACTGGTTTCAGAATTTGATCCCAACGAGCTGGATGCGGGCGGTCATGCCAAGCATGACTCTTCTGCCATCATGAAGAAAAATCTGGTCAGTATGGGGTTCAAGGCAGCAGAAGCTGCAATCAAGAGCAAATCAGGGGAAGTTGGCCTCACCGTAGAGGTAAGCCCTGATAGTAAAACTGAGCAGGCAATTGCCTATTCTCATACCGATGGCGCTTATGGTTTTCCTGGCTTGGGCTGGTCAATGATCATCGGCCTGGACACGAGCGAAGCATACATGGACTTAAATGCGATTGTGCAAGGCATGACGATAGCGGGATTAAGCTGTCTTGCCCTCGCCATTCTCCTCGGATTTATGGTTGGTGGCGCTTCGGCGCGCCCGCTCCGCCGGTCTACTGAAATTATGCTCAAGCTGGCTGAGGGTGATTTGCAGGTCGCGGTACCGGAAGCTAAGGGCAAAGATGAGCTTAACGCTATCACCCGCACACTCCAGGTCTTCAAGGATAATGGCCTGAAGATGGAAGCGATGAAAGCTGAACAGGTGCGCAAAGAGCAAGAAGCGCAAGAGATGCAGCGACGGATGATGATCGAACTGGCTGATAATTTTGAAGCTAGCGTTGGCCAGATTGTTGGCACCGTGGCCTCTGCCTCTACCGAGCTTCAGGCCAATGCTGAGAGCCTCAGTATGATTGCGGACGAGACGACTAAGCAGTCCACCGCCGTTGCCGCAGCCACCGAACAGGCTTCAACCAGCGTGCAGACGGTCGCGGCATCGGCGGAGGAACTCTCCTCCTCCATCAGCGAGATTAGCCGGCAGGTCAATGAATCCACTCGGGTCACCAGCGACGCGGTGCGTGAAGTCAAGAATACTGATCAGACCGTTGTCAGCCTCTCCGACGCGGCCAGCCAGATTGGCGGTGTAGTTAAGCTCATTCAGGATATCGCAGAGCAGACAAATCTACTGGCACTAAACGCTACGATTGAGGCCGCCCGCGCCGGTGAAGCCGGCAAGGGCTTCGCTGTCGTCGCCTCCGAAGTTAAATCGCTCGCCAATCAAACCGCCAAGGCGACCGAGGAAATTTCCACCAAGATTACCGCGATGCAGGGCGTCACGGGTTCTGCTGTTACAGCTATCCGTGGTATTGGCTCAACCATTGAGCAGATTAGCCATATCATCGGGAGCATCGCTTCGGCGGTAGAGGAACAATCCGCCGCGACCAAAGAAATCGCCAACAATGTGGCGCAAGCGTCGGCAGGCACCGCCGAAGTCACCAGCAGCATCAGCAGTGTCAGCCAAGCGTCCAACGAAGCCCGAGGGGCTTCAAACGATGTGCTACAGGCGGCGCGCGAGCTTTCGGTTCAGTCCGAGCGGCTCAAGCAGGAGATGTCGAGCTTCCTCAACAAAATTCGGAATAGCTAATCCGCTTTCTGATGTCTTAGCTTCTGCCAGTAAGCGAGCCGTTTAGTGATTTCGCGCTCAAAGCCGCGTTCGGCAGGCTGGTAGAAGCTTTGGCGCGGCATTTCTGATGGGAAAAAATTCTGGCCTGAGAACGCTTCCGGCGTGTCGTGGTCATAGATATAGCCTTCGCTATAGCCCAAATTCTGCATCAGCTTTGTGGGCGCGTTCAATATGTGCGCGGGTGGCATTAGCGCCCCACTTTCGCGCGCAGCGCGCTCCGCAGATTTTTGTGCCCGATAGGCAGCGTTCGATTTTGGTGCGGTCGCCAAATAGATCACGGCCTGCACTAGACATAATTCTCCTTCGGGACTGCCAAGGCGCTCATAGGCCTGCCAGGCGGAGATTGCCTGCGGCAAAGCCTGTGGATCGGCGAGGCCAACGTCCTCGCTAGCAAAACGCACCATTCGGCGAGCAATGAATTCTGGATTCTCTCCAGCAGTCAACATCCGCGCCATCCAATATAGCGCCGCATCGGGGTCTGACCCGCGCATAGATTTATGCCAGGCGCTGATAAGATTATAGTGCCCATCCTGCGCCTTGTCATAAAGCGGCAAACGCTTTTGCAGGATACAAGCGAGAGCCGCAGCATCAAGCAGTGGCGTGGTCGGCAGCGCCGCTAGCGCCTCAACCATCACGAGCAGATAGCGTCCATCACCATCCGCCATAGCGCGCAAAGCTGCGCGCGCTGTTTCCGAGAGTGGCAAAGCATGGTCAAGCACTGTCTCGGCACGAAGCAAGAGCATTTCCAGCGCTGCATCGTCAAGCCGATGCAGTACCAGGACCTGACAGCGCGAAAGCAAAGCGCCATTGAGCGCGAAGGAGGGGTTCTCCGTCGTAGCGCCGACAAGCGTGACCGTGCCATCCTCAGTATAAGGCAGCAAAACATCCTGCTGCCCACGGTTGAAGCGATGAACCTCATCGACAAACAGCAACGTTCCCTGCCCGTCGGCGCGGCGCTGTTGCGCGGCTTCAAAGATTTTACGCAACTCAACTACGCCACTGGCGACAGCTGAGACCGGCTGAAAAATCAGCCCCGTCGCTTCGGCCAGCAAACGCGCCAGGCTGGTCTTGCCGGTGCCCGGCGGTCCCCACAGGATGAGCGAGGAAAGCTTTTTTACTGCCAGCATCCGCCCCAGCGGCGCATCGGGCGCTAACAGATGGTTTTGCCCAACCACATCGGCTATGACGCGCGGCCGCAAACGCTCAGGTAGCGGAGCTTCAGGCATAGTGGCTTGCAAAAGGTTCATAGGGGAGTTTATCGCAGAAGTATGTGGCAGCTCAACCAACTATGCTGACTATTTTACTCTCTTGAAAGTTCCTCAGCTTAACATGGAGTCTTGCTTGCCATTTTTCCTTAAAACGAGAATATTTCATTCATGACCAATCGTTGCTGGCTTCTGCTCTCATTGTTTCTTGCTCTTATTGCGCCCATGGCCCAAGCCACTTGCCAGCGGGCCCAAACACCGCTGGTGTTTATTGATATGCCCATTGGGAATTTCAGAATGGAGCGAGTTCCTGGGATGCAGGTTGCCCAGGCCGTACAGGACTACTCTGGCCAAAAAGTGAGTGGTGCGACCTTTTTTAGCCCGCGAACGCAATTGGTAATTGATCTCAGCACCACACCAGAGGGGGGATTTACCGATTGCGTTGATATTGCTGCCATCCGTTTACTGCTCACCGACCCGTCTCCCTATTTTTGGGTCGCCGAGGAACTCCCTTCCGGCAGCTGTATCGAGATGGAGCTGATTGCCCATGAAAACAAGCATGTCGCAATTTATCGCGAGGTCTATGGCGCCTTCCCATCACAGGCCTATGGCCTCGTGCAAGCGGCTATTGCCGACTATCCCACCTTAACGAACCAAGGTGGGGCGGCACAGGTGCGTTCCACGATTGAGAGCAGGATTTACGGCGCCATTAACCCGCTGCTTGAAAACTTGGCGGCGGAGGCTGATATGCGCAACCACGCTGTCGATAGCTTTGAAGAATATGAACGCATCCGCAACTCCTGCGACGGCAGCCTCAATGAGTATCTGCGTTAAGCGCTTCGCAGATTTGTCCACACTATTACCTCTAACTTATTCACAGCCCTATCCACAGGCGTGGTCGCGCTGTATTTTGTCATGAATAATGCTAGAAAGAGGTATGACTGAAAGCACTGCCCTCGTCGCCACACGTATTCACGCCGTCGCCAAGACCGACAGCTTCGCCAATCTGCGCCAACCGCCCCATAATCTTGAGGTTGAGCAAGCGCTGCTGGGTGCGGTGCTGATGAACAATACCGCATACGAGAGAATCAACGAACGGGTGCGGCCGGAATATTTCTATGATCCCGCCCATGCGCGGATTTATGCCGCGATTGAAACGCTCATCACTCGTGGACAAATCGCTGACCCGCGCACGTTGCGTGGCATGTTTGAGCAGGATCCGGCGCTGGCTTCGGTCGGTGGCGGGAATTATCTGGCCGATTTGGTCGCCAGCGTCGTCACGGTCATCAATACCGAACACTATGCAAATCTGCTTTATGAGCTTTACCTGCGCCGCCAGCTTATCGGGCTGGGCGAAGACATGGTCAATCAAGCCTATGACCAGAATGTCGAGACGACGGCGAACGATCTGGTGGAAGCTACCGAGCAAAAACTTTTCCAACTGGCTCAGGCGGATGATGCCGGCCGCAGCGCCATCGCGCTTAACCAGGCGCTCTCGGCCTCTATACGGCAGGCGGAAATCGCCTTTAAGCGCGCCAGCCACATTACCGGCGTGACGACAGGCCTGCGCGATCTCGAC